>CAJXCW010000063.1 GCA_913051705.1 uncultured bacterium | reverse complement strand
TTCCCGCCAGATCCCACAGGGCGATCTCAATTCCGCTAATCGCGGCCATGATAAGGCCGTTGGCGGTATGGATGCCTGCCAGCCGTTCACGGAGGTACGTACAGATGTAATCAATATCCATCGGGTTCTTGCCGACCAGTTCCGGCTTCAGAAACTCGTTGATGACATCATGAAGACCCGGCCCCCAATACGCCTCCCCCAGACCCCATACGCCCTCACTCGAATCTACGCGGATCAGATTCCAGTAGCCGATGCTGTTGTTGTAATCCAGCCGCCTCAGCCGGATGTCGGTAATTTTGGGCTGTGTCATGTTTATGTTCCTGCAATATCAGGCGCGTTCGGGTTGGTGCTTTCGCCCTCAGGGTGTGAGGCTGTAGGGCGAAATGGCATCTCGTCGTAAGACGTATAGGCAACGTTCAGGCTCGGCGTTTCAACAACACGATGGCCTTCATAGCGACCATTCATAACGGCATCAATAATACCAGTTACCAGCAGCGTTCTTTCGGGCGGATACGGTGCTTTGCCGGTTTGCAGGAATTGCTGAACATTATGGCACAGATACCCGAAATGGGCGAAAGGGCCATCGTTCTGGAGATAAAATTCAACACCATGCACCTGGCCGTCTACACGCGCCGCATACGCAAAATCCTGAACATACCCGTTGAGGATGAGGGTTGCTGTTTTTAAACCGTCTGTATGTGCCACCAGAAAGACAGCTGGTTCTTTCGCATGGTCTTCCATTCGGCCTTCCGGTTTATTCTCAACAGCGCCGCAAGCCCCTTCGGCAAGGTCCTGCGACCAGAGGCCCTCATCGCGCGCGCGCCATACGGCGTCGCCTTCCAGGCATTGTACGGAGACGACACCCGTTTCACCGCCCGCCCGCCGTTCAATCATACATTGCAGTGCTTCCAGGGCGTGGTAGCCATACGCTTCGATGCCGCCGTAACCGATCGACAGCGCTTCCTCTACGTGCACCCCTTTATCATATTCCAACCAGGGATTCCGCCAGCTTAACGGCAGAGACGACCCGGCCATCAAGGGAATTTCCAATTCTTTTGCCCGATTCCACATCCACTGCGCATCCAGGTAGTCATAGGAAAGATGCTTGTCGTTGAACACCGGAACCGAACGCCCGCTCTCAGAAAATACGCCCGCAATCTGCTCGAAGAAGTGTTTCCGGGGATACATATGCCGCCCGCGTTCATTCCACGGATAATCGCCATGCTCGCCGATAAGCAGGACGGCATCCACATTCAGCGCGTTTTCACCCGCATGCAACGCCCGTCGGATGCTCGGATAGATGGGTACGTTGTGTTCTGCTGCCAGGCGGACACCGATATCATTTTCAAGAACATGGTCGATATACATGGAGACGATCTCCACCTGCGGTGGGAAATAGCCGTGGTCGATGGACCAGCCCCTGAGAAATTTGGTGACGATCACATCCGCGTGTGATTTCGGATGGTAAATGGTGATGATCGCGGCGACGCGCAATCGGTCGGGCATGGTAAGCTCCTGAGGTTTATTTCATGTCATGTTGTCTAAAAACATGAGCCCGGTGCTTCTGCGCCGGACGGGCACATAGGACGAAACCATGGTATACCCTTCGACGTCGGGCTGTCAAGCCCGATAAAAGAAATACCGAACCGAACATAACATTTATTAATCGTAAAGGACGGTCTCATAACCGGGCCCTTTTCAAAACAACCTGCCAAATTCATATTTTCCCGTATCCTTGACGGTACCCCCTATGACCTGTTTTATCAGGATGCTGTTCCTACTCTGGTTCGGGAGTATGATCATGATGGTGACCAGAAGCTATGCGCAGGACACCCCCGACGCCCTCTCCACACTGTGCGACCAGGCACTCAACATCTTTCTTGACTTCGACCGTGGTGATCAGAATTTCATCCGAACCGAAATCACGTATGTCAACTATGTCCGGGATCGAACCCAGGCAGACGTCCACGTCCTCGCCACGACCCAGCGGTCCGGCAGCGGTGGCCGGGAATACACGTTCACCTTCATAGGCCAGAACAACTACGCCAGTATGGACGACACCCTGGCTTTTTTTCCAATCAGACCAACACCGAAGACGAGGTGCGGCACGGATACACGCGGGTTATCAACATGGGCCTGATGCGACATGTAGCCCGGACGCCACTGGCCGATCAGATCAATATAAACTTCAATCAGAGATCATCGCGCCGGACGGTAAAAGATCGATGGGATTACTGGGTGTTCAGAGTTCATATGAGAACCTTTCTGAACGGGGAGGAACGCCGTAACCAATTCAACCTCGATGGGTCCATCTCCGCCAACCGCGTTACGCTGAACTGGAAGACGCGCCTGTCCCTTCGCGCCAATTATAACGAAAACAATTTTACCCTGAGCGACAGCTCGGATCATCTCACTTGAGCACGGTCTGCGAAGGCTGCTCGGAACGTACACGAACATGCCCATACCGGACGCGCCGCTCGCGGATCCAGACTCGTCCGATCCTTGATACCTTCGAGCAGTTTTGAAAGACATTCGCAATGTTCCTGATCTCGAGAGCAGCCTGTATTTTACTAGCAAAAACAAATTCGACAAGGGCACGGATTTCATCATTGACTTCCGAAATCACCTCGCTCATGGCCGGCGCATCCTCAACCAAGCGGACGATGCTCGCAGCGCCGTAGAACGCATCAGGAAGATAGACGATCTCCTTAGCCGCGTTTCTCAGGGGACGGAGGAACGCGAGCAGGTGTGGCGTGCGTACGCTGCAACGCACATCGTTCATCAGCAGGTAATTGAAACGGTGTGGAAGGGGCCGGGCGCGGGTTCGCTGCCGTTGCCTTTGCCGATCCACGTGATCACCGCCTTCAATCCATTTGAGCGAGTACTTGACAAAGCTGAAAACAAGAGGCGAAACGATGCGTTGAGCGAGATCCTGTCAGTTCGAGGCCTATAGTTTCAGCCTGTGCTCGGGAGATCACCCGACAGCAATTGGACCGAACCAAGTTTCGCCGTCCACGGGTTGAGCCGCGTTAAGGCATGCAAGTTGGCACGCCGTTTGGGGCAACTTGCAGTTTTCGAACTGGACGCTGACGAGTTTCGAGTCGTCGGCGGTGGCGGCGGAGTTCGGAAGCAGGGGCGGCGCAACAAGTAATCTGTATTCAGCCGCAATCCCATAACCGCCCAACATTGCGCTACAGGCGACGGGCGACAGTATACTTTTTTAGACTATTCATAAGAGTTTTGCTCTTGTCGCTCGCGCCTGAGCTTGGGCGTTATCCCTGGCAAGTGGATACGGTAAGGAACTCTCATGAATGCATATGGAAACTCCACTTCCGCCATTCCGTCTCGAACACACGCGAGGTACTCGCTCGTATGAAGAACTATCGATATACCCTTGCACTGGGAGGCCATCTCCATGCCCGCGAAACACTTCGATTCGAGTCGGAAGGTTTACAGACTCGATTTTATCAAACCGCCGCCGCCGTGGGACCATCAGGTGAACCAGGCATGTTAATGAGATCGGGGTCACCTTGTATCGTGTATCGGCAACCCATTTTTTCACAGCCGATTCCACTTGATCCTCAGAACCTGAATCGTTATATTCTTCTGAATCCCCAAGCCATTATATTTTCTTGAGTCAATCGCCATTCGGCTTGAACACTAATGTAGGAGCATTCTCATAAGAGAGGAGATCGATATGAATCGTCTTATCGCCATCCTGACTACCGCAGTTGTTCTGCTCATGTCCGGCGGTTCGGCAGTTGCCCAGCTTAAGAACGTCGGCACCGTGGTCTTTCCCACCTCCGGGTCACCGGAGGCTCAAAAGTATTTTCTGAGAGGGGCTGCGATTCTTCACAGTTTCGGCTGGAAACAGGCGATCGAGCAGTTCCATAAAGCCCAGGAACTCGATCCCGATTTCGCCATGGCCTACTGGGGCGAGGCTCTATGCTACAACCATCCGCTCCAAAACGAGGGTAATCTGGAGGAACCCAGGCAGGTGCTCAAAAGGCTCGGTGCGACGCCTGAGGCACGCCTGGCGAAGGCGCCCACGGATCGTGAAAAGGGATTTCTGCGTGCGGTGGAGGCCAAGTTTTTCAACGAGGGTGATGCAGCGCAGCGTAAATTCGCGTACAGGGACGCGATGCAGCAACTCTATGAGGCCTATCCGAACGATCATGAGGTCGCGTCTTATTATGCCCTGTCGCTGCTGAGTGCCGCCAGTCGAATGGGAGGTCAGCGTCACCGGGTAGAGGTGCTGGCAGGCTCCATCGCCATGAAGATATTCGCCGAGAATCCCAACCATCCCGGCGGCGCGCATTACACCATTCACTCTTTCGATGATCCGGTACATGCTCCGATGGCACTGCCCGCCGCATGGAAATTTGCAACCATCGCCGCCGCGGTTTCTCATGCCCGACATATGCCCTCTCATATCTTTATTCAGCGAGGTATATGGGAAGAGGTCTCGAAGTCGAACCAGTCCGCTTACGATGCTGCGGTTGATCTCTGGGAGTCCGGCGACAGCGTGGGCGACATGGTCCACGCTCTCGGTTGGGGACAGTACGGTGATCTCCAACGCGGGGATTATGAAAAGGCCAGGGCGTGGATCTCCTTACTGGAGGAGATCCTCGACAAGCGTGTTAACCCGGATCAACGCCTGCGGATGAGCCGCGCGTTGGCCGGGGTGAAAGCCCGCTACATCGTTGAGACAGAGCAGTGGAAGACGAATCCGGTTACCGAGAAATCCCCGGCTTCTGAGCTGCTTGCCACCGGCATCAGTGCCGTGAAGCTGGGTAATATATCCCTCGCCGAACAGGCCGAGGCGAGACTCGCAAAGCTCGCCGAGAAAGAGCAGGGAGAAGATCGCAGTCCAGGAACGATACAGATCATGCACGGGGAAGTGGCCGCACTGGTGCATCTGGCAAAGGGGAACAAGGCCAAGGCCGTCGAGCTTCTCGAAGTGGGCGTGAAGATGGCCGAGGGGATGCCGCCGCCGAGGGGCCCCGCCAACGCGGTGAAGCCGGTTCACGAGTTCTTTGGCGAAGTGTTACTCGATATGGGGCAGTCGGAACGGTCTATCACCCTCTTCGAGAAATCCCTGTTGAGAATGCCGAACCGTCCCCGATCCCTTCTGGGCCTGGCCCGAGCATACGCAAAGATCGGTGATAAGGCCTCCGCTCGTGCGCACTATGAGAAGCTCCTTGAGGTGTGGGTCGGGGGGCGCAGTATGCCCGGCTTGAAAGACGCAAAACGCTATATTGAAGCATCCACAGATGAGTAGGTACCGCTTCGAGTCAAATTACACTTTAGCTACCGAGGATAGACGTTTAAACAGGCGGCAACGTCTGCTTGCCGTATTTCCCGATGAACTCTTCCACCAGGCGATAGCAGACATCGTCCGGGTGTTGTTCCGGCGGCGACTTCATAAAATAGGAAGACGGACCGAGCAGCGGACCGCTCAGACCGTTGTCCAGGGCCAGCTTGCAGCAACGCACGGCGTCGATCACCACGCCAGCAGAATTCGGAGAGTCCCAGACTTCGAGCTTGAGTTCCAGGTTGAGCGGCACACCGCCGAAGGTTTCGCCTTCCATACGGATGTGGCACCACTTCCGGTCTTCGAGCCAGGGCACATGGTCACTGGGGCCGACGTGGATATTGCCTTCGCCCAGGTCGTAATCCAACTGGGAGGTCACCGCATTGGTCTTGCTGATTTTCTTGGATTCGAGACGGGACCGTTCCAGCATGTTGTAGAAATCGGTGTTGCCGCCGAAATTGAGCTGGTAGGACTTCAGTACCTTGACGCCCCGGTCGGCGAACAGGCGAGTCAGCACGCGATGGGTGATGGTGGCCCCGACCTGGGATTTGATATCATCGCCGATAATGGGCAGGCCGTGCTTCCTGAAACGATCCGGCCAGTGACCGGTGCTGGCGATGAAGACCGGTATACAGTTGATAAACCCACATCCGGCCTGCAGAATCTGCTCTACATACCACTTCGTCGCTTCTTCGCTGCCGACAGGCAGATAGCTGACGACCACATCGGTCTTCGTATCTTTAAGCACTTCCACCACATCCACCGTATCACTGGTATCTTTTACGATGACCTCGGACAGATATTTTCCCAGGCCGTCGTGCGTCATGCCCCGCTGGACCTGTACATCTAAATGCGGTACATCCGAGAATTTTATGGTGTTGTTGGGTTCAGCGAACACCGCTTCGCTGAGATCTTTACCTACTTTAGGCGCGCCGACGTCGAACGCCGCCGAAAACTCGATGTCGCTGATGCGATACCCACCCAAATTATTATGCATCAAACCGGGGACCGGTTCATCGTCCTTCACGTTTCTATAGTATTCAATACCCTGGACAAGCGATGAGGCGCAGTTTCCCACCCCAATGATAGCTACTCGAACTTTACTCATGTTATTCCTCCGAAAGGTGAAAGTCAGCGAATCGGCGAATCAGCGAATCATCTGTGTTTACCTACTCATTTGTTAATTTAACCAGTATTAACTCTTGCTCTGTAAGAAACCGCTTTACTTTTATTAATCAAATGAATAATTATTATATTGTCTATAGAAATTATCTATAGATAGCGTAACACAAACAAAAACAAGTTTAATTGCTGTCGCCTACAACCTCCAGCGCGTTACGCCATTCACCATTCACCATTCACCATTGATCTTTCCATGAATCTCTACCACCTCCGATACTTCCTGGCCGTAGCCCGTATGGAGAGTTTTTCCCAGGCGGCGCAGGAGATGCATGTGACGCAGCCCACGGTGAGTAGTGGCATTAAGGAGCTGGAACGGACGTTAGGTGTAAAGCTGTTTAACCGGGGCAGCCGGCATGTGTCATTAACTATGGAAGGACGGTCGCTGGTCAACTATGCGATGCAGATCCAGGATCTGGCGGAGGAGGCGGAAGACCGGTTGAACCGTCGGGATGTGCAGCCGGGTGAGGGGTTTACATTTGGGGCTATAGATGCTGCGGTGACGTATTTATTACCGGATATTCTGAAAGCATATTTACATCACTATCCAGAGGTGGAACTTTCGGTGCATGTATCGCCCTCGAAATATCTGGTGGAAGAACTGCTGGCCAATCGGTCGGAATTCGCGATGATTACCCTGCCGTATGCACATCCCAAGGTAGAGACCAGGTCGATATATGAGGATTCCATGCCGTTGGTCGTCGGTGAAGATCATCCGTTCGCTGAAAAAAAGACGGTCACGCTCGAGGAGGTGGCTGAGGAATCGCTCATTTTATTTCACGCAGACTCGATATCCCGAAAAATTGTGGATGAACGATTTGCTGAGGTAGGAGTCTCTCCTCGCGTCGTCATGGAATTGCGTAGTCCGGAGGCGATGCGAAAGCTGGTCGAGGTGGGGGTCGGCATTTCGTTCTTGCCGTCCTTAACTGTGCAGGAATCACTGAAATCCGGCTCTTTGAAGGAGATAGACGTCAAGGATGTTTCCTTCAGCCGGGAGATCGGTGTGGCATGGCGAAAAGGCCGGTACTTCGGGCCGGCAATACGGCATCTTCTGGAGGATATTTTTGATCGCTATGGCGCCCAGGAGGTACGGACAGACCGGCAGATAGCGTAACATCCGTGTTATAATAGATCCGAAAGGAGAGAACCATGATCGATATCATTCCATCAGGGGCAAGCCTGGGCGCTCAAGTGCGTGGTCTTGATCTTGGGAAACCTTTGGATGCGGCCATGCGGGACACGCTGCTCACCGCATGGCATCGTCATCAGGTTCTCGTGTTTCGAGACCAGGATCTGGATGACGACGCGCTGATCGCCTTCACGGGCGCCATTGGAGAGGTCCAGATGGCGCCGGACAGTGACGTGACCGCTGGTTTCGGTGGCTTCGCTGATGTCTCACCAGCAATCACCACTATTTCCAATATTGTGAAAGACGGCAGAAAAATCGGTGCGTTGGGCCATGCGGAAGCGGACTGGCATACCGATATGTCCTATCTCGATACGCCTCCCTCAGCGAGCATTCTGTATGCCATACAGGTGCCGGCATCGGGGGGCAACACCGCTTTCTGTGACATGTACGCCGCTTATAAGGCGCTGGACGACGACATGAAAGCGCGGATCACCGGACGGCGAGCTATCCATGACTTCACCTATACCAGCGCCGGGGTACTTCGTGTCGGCCACAAGGAAATCACTGATGTACGTGACACGCCGGGCGCGCGTCATCCGCTGGTAAGGACCCATCCGGATACCGGTCGTAAATGCCTGTATCTCGGTCGTCGTATCAACGGCTATATCCTCGATCTACCGGTGGCGGAAAGTGAAGCGTTACTCGACCTGCTGTGGGCGGCCGCAACCCGGCCCGAATTCGTCTGGGAACACACCTGGCAACGTGGTGACGTCGTGATGTGGGACAACCGCTGTGTTATGCATCACCGTGATGCGTTCGACCCCGCCGAGACGCGTCTGATGCACCGTACCCAGATCAGGGGTGACGGGCACTCGTAATTGGTGATTTGGTGATTGATTTCGCTGCGCTCAATCGAAAGTAATGAACGCCTCTTCGAGGCATGATTAAAACGCGCCTCGCTTCGCTCGCTGTGCTTTTCGCAGATTCGTTGTTTCGTTGTTTCGTATCTTTGTCCTTCCATCCTCTCTCTCCTGCTGCTCTGTCTGATCGTATCACGCGCTGGATATGGCGTCGCCCGACTTATTTCAATTCGTACTCGAAGCGATATAGCCGATCATGCACTATTTGCATTCCCACTGGGTACGGCGGTGATCGGATGGATTGAATTCGTATGCGGCGAATTCACCGGTATACCTGTTACTGCGGTGTTACTCTAAAGCATTAGTGGGCCCCTGGCAATAATCGGCGTTTTTTATGCGGTTAAGGATTTTAAACAGGTTAAGCGCCCTGAATTACATCATTGGACGCCGCTCGCCTGGACTGCTTTCGGTCTGATTGCTCTTCTGTTTCTAAGACCATGTCTGGAATCTCTGACAGAACCTTATGTAGGACTTGATGCCCTCCGGTATCATTTTCCGTATGCCCATATCATTTATAAGACCCATGCCTTACCTCAGTTCACCAGCCCCGGTATGGCAGATTTATTTTTTACGAATCCGCCGCTCCACTTTTTGTGGTATGCCAACATATGGTTGTGGCTTGGTGAAGCCCATCTGTTTTTGCCTATTTATACCACGATCATCTATGGGGTGCTGATCTGCATTCTGGTCTACCGGATGGCCAGATTGGTCTTCCAGGTCTCTTCAGAAGTCGCCCTTGCCCTGGTGCTCTGTCTATGGTTGCCGGGTATTTTCAGCACCGTCTTGCAAATCCTCCGGTCAACAACCGATCTGCCGTTTGCATTCTGGGGGGTTGCCGCTGTGTACTGGTGGTTACGAGATGGTATGGAGCAGACGGACAGACGCTGGATATGGCTGGCGATCAGCGGCGGTTTAACGGTCTGGATCAAACCTTACGGCTATGTTCTGGGGCTGGCATTTATCAGCGTTATGGCTTTCTGGTGGTGGCGTATACGAGACCAGGAGGATCAATGGACTTATAAGGGGGGCCTCTTACTGAACACATGGGGGGTCTGGGTGCTGGTGGTGTCACCCATACCTTTACAGCATTGGATACTCTGGGGTAATCCGGTTTATCCCGTGGCTCATGAGCTGTTCGGGGGGCTCTTGATTAATGCCTGGTCTCTGGAACGAAGTATTATGTTGCTCGATATTTTTAGCTGGGATGGGCACAATATCATCCGCCAGGTATTCAGTGAACCGCTGGCGGCGCTGGGTCTCTTCGGGTTGTTATCTCCAGTTATCTACCGCCATCCTGTTCATCGTCTGGCAGGCATGATCGCTCTGGTGTATATCATCCTGTATATCCTGCTCTTCAGTCGTACACTGACCAATTTTGTGATCGGCGCCCACGTGCGCTATCTGATGCCGGGCATCATACTGCTTGGGTTCAATATCCTATCCTTTCTGCATCGCCCCTTATCTGATGAGAAGGACCGTCGATTTGTTCTGCTATTGGCCGGATTAGCGATGCAGACGCTCCTTATCGCAGTGGCGATGAGGGAAAAAGCACGAGGGTATGAGAGATCATCCCGTGCCATCATCCCATACCTTACGCCGGTACAGCGAGTATGCTTGTTTCTGCTGCTGCTTCATGATTCTGCGGTGCAGCAACTGTCCGCATCATTTCCATCAGTTCGGCTAATTCCTGTGTCTGATCACTGTTTAATGCAGAATGCATGGCATGGTCCATAATGATATCGGTATGTGCATCTACAGAGGCCAGATGGGTGAGGTGGTCGTCTTGATCGAGAAGCTCAGGACGAATGATTATGGGTTTATACTTGCGCATAATAACTCCTCCCTGCTGCCATTAATCATGTAATCAAACGTACTCTAATTAATTGAACGTCTTATCTTTTTTAACGGTGCCATTTATTAAGACCTTTAATCCGCAATCGTCTTTTAGCTTGACAAATGCCGTATTAAGTGTATATTCTCGGTGTGCTGATTGAAGCAGCATAGCATGATTGTTGTAAGGATTTGGTTCATACGCCAGCGGTTTTTCCAAGCCGGGAACTTTCCATCCGGGTTCCCATTCTGCGAGTCAACCTGCTGTCTCCCCCTCACTTCGTTTGAAACACATCCCTTCCCTGCCTACGCATGCTCTGCACAGTCGGTTATATATTCAGACTGCCTCCACCGGTGTGCTGTATCATTAAAAGGCCTGATATTTCATCATGCCTGAGTAGTGTATAACAGCAAGATAACAGCAAAAGCATGCTGTTCAATCTGGTAGGCAGTGAGATGTTCATTATTTAGTATGTTTTTGTAATTTGTTGAAAGCACGTTACGCGGTTTTTAGCGTAACATCCATTACTTTAGGAGAATAAGATTTTGCAATCATTTGAAACACTCGGCTTGAAACCGGAAATCCTTCGAGCCATTAAAGAAAAAAACTACGACAAGCCCATGCCTATCCAGGCGAAAACGATCCCTGCAACACTTGAAGGGCGGGACCTGGTCGGATGCGCACAGACAGGCACGGGAAAAACGGCGGCGTTTATGCTGCCTATCCTTCACCAACTGACGAAACAAGCACGCCCACAGGTGGTCGTGGTTGCGCCGACCAGGGAGTTAGCGATTCAGATAGGGGACAATGTCCGGGAGTATGGCAAATATCTGCCGTTTACCAGCGCGTTGATATACGGTGGTGTAAATATAGAACCACAGATCAAAGCCCTGCGAAAAGGCGTTGATATTCTGGTCGCTACACCGGGACGCCTTCTGGACCATATGCGGCGAAGGAATGTATCACTGAAGTCCGTCCGGCACCTCGTCCTTGATGAAGCGGACCGCATGCTGGATATGGGATTTATTCGTGATCTTCAGCAGATCATGTCGGATATGCCGAAACAGCGACAGACGTTACTTTTTTCTGCCACGATGCCTCCGGAAATCCAACGACTGGCCAAACGGTTCATGACCAACGCGTTAGAAATCAATATCTCGCCGCCGACGGCCGTGGCTGAAGGCATTACCCATAGAATCTATCCAGTGCCCCACAGTCTTAAAAAACAACTCCTGGTAGATCTGTTACGGGACGAGCCGGTGGATTCGGCTCTGGTTTTCACCAGGACCCGTCGTGGGGCTGATAATCTGGCCAGATACCTGGAACGAAAAAATATCTCGGTCACGCGTCTTCATTCGGATCGCACCCAGGGTCAGCGTCAGCAGGCCCTTAACGGTTTTCGGTCCGGTAAGTTCAAAATACTGGTGGCGACTGATATTGCCGCCCGTGGGCTCGATATTCCGCAGGTCTCCCATGTGGTTAACTATAATCTACCGGAATGTGTTGATGATTATGTACATCGGGCAGGACGAACGGCACGGGCTGAAGGGACGGGATTCGCCTTCTGTCTGATGGCGCCTGAAGAGATCGATCTATACAACGATCTGGAAACCAAACTTGGCCGGGAGTTGTTAACCTGGGTCTCCCATCCAGGATTTGATTATACAAAAGAGCCGAAGATGACATCCCCTTCCGAATACCGTCAGCAGCATGCCAGACGCGGGGGACCATCGCGAGGTCGTCGATCCGGTGCTTCATCGGCGCGATCTTCCAAACCCAGTCGGTTGAGCATCCGCTCAGATTCGGGTCGAAAGGAAGAACAGGCTGTAACTGAATCTTCCACAGCTCGATATGGTCGTATACGTCGGGTAGCAGGTAGCAGGTAGCCACTCGCTACAAGCTACCCAGTATCCGTTTTCGCTTCGGATCATAAGGGGCTTGTAGATATGCAGTGGCCGGGACGCGATGGCCGTTGGTCTCAATCTCATATCGCCCGACCTTAATGTAAGCCGCATCGATTCTGGTGCGGCTTTTTACATAACCCATACCGACGGCGGCGCCCAGGGTATACCCATAGGCGCCGGAGGTCGTATACCCCACCCGCTTATCATTTCGGATAATAGGCTCGTGACCCCAGAGCATTGCATCTGGATCTTGCAGGACAAAACTGACCAGTCGTCTGGTGAGGCCTGCCGCTTTCTTTTTGAGCAAGGCTTCACGTCCTATGAACGGTTTATCCCAATCGATGGCGAAACTTAATCCCGCTTCGAGCGGGGTGTCGTCGGGGGATATATCGGCGCCCCAGGCCCGGTAGCCTTTTTCAAGCCGCAACCCATTAATGGCATAGTGGCCTGCATTCGTGAGGCCGAGATCAACACCTGCCTCCATTAGACTATCGTATAATGCAGGAGCCTGGTCCATGGATATATGGAGTTCCCAGCCTGATTCGCCCACATAGGTGATGCGTACCCCTCGTGCGATAATTGATCCGATAGATATATCCTTTGCCGTGCCGAAAGGGAATGCGGCGAGCGTCATGTCCACATCAGAAAGACAGCTGAGCAGGGTATAAGCTTGGGGGCCCATCACCCCGATGACACTGTAATCATGGGTCACGTCGATCAGCATCGCCTGTTCATCTTTGAGAATATGGCGGGTGATCCAGTTAAAATCACGTACCGCCTGCCCGGTGCCGGTGATTATATAGAATACGCCATCAGATAAACGGATGACTGTCAGGTCACTTTCAAAGGTCCCACGTTCGTTAAACAGCCCGGTATACACGGTTCGACCGACCGGGACATCCACATTGTTCCCGCAGAGCCTTTGCAACACCTGAAGGGCATCCCTTCCCTGGAATAGATATTTAGCGAATGACGTTTGATCGAAAAGGGCGACGTGGGTCCTGGCCGCATGCA
Source organism: uncultured bacterium (assembly GCA_913051705.1). Taxonomy (GTDB): domain Bacteria; phylum JAAXHH01; class JAAXHH01; order JAAXHH01; family JAAXHH01; genus CAJXCW01. The sequence continues at coordinate 9,493 of CAJXCW010000063.1, read as the reverse complement.
CTTCTTTACCAACCTGCTCGAACCAGTTCTGTTTGCCGAACGAATAGACCATAGCCGGTTTTGAGCCGGCGCCTCCGAACCAATTGGGTCGTTCCCATCCCAGCTTGCTGCCGAAGCAGGCGCCCCACGCAGCCAGTCGGTCGTGCAGAGGAGATTTCCGTATGCCGCGGGCGGTTTCAAATTCCCGATTCGGCCAGGCCATCTGATAATGGAGTCCGAGGACTTCGGTGATCCGTTCACGCAGATAGGTGCGGTTGTTCTGCCACGGCATAAAACGCCGGATATCAACCGACCAGAGATCCATAGGCGCTTCACCGCCGATCATCCACTCGGCGAGATATTTACCTGCCCCACCGGCACTGGCAATACCCACTGAGTTAAATCCAGCAGCTACATACAGTCGATCGACTTCCGGCGCTTCTCCCATAATAAAATTATTATCGGGTGTAAAACTTTCCGGGCCATTGACAAATTTGGGAAAGTTAGTCGTTTCCAGATCAGGCAAGAGTCGTCGTCCTGCTTCAAGCGGCTGTTCATATTTTTCCCAGTCCGGTTCGAGCAACTGAAACGAAAAGTCATCCGGTATGCGGTCGACCATCCAGGCTTTGCTGTATAATTGAAAAGCGCCGAGTATAATCGCCTCCCCTTCAGAGCGGAAATAAATCTGCGTATCGAGATCACGTCCTACCGGCAGGTTGTCATGGATACCTTTAATCGGATCACTGACGATATAATGATGTTCAGCGGGATAAAGTGGGATGGTAACGCCGCACTTCAGTCCGAGTTCCCTGGTCCACATCCCGCCACAAAGAACGACATAGTCCGCTTTGATAGATCCTGCGGACGTGTGCACACCTGTTGCCCGGCCGTTTTCTGTTTCAACGTGGTCCACACCGATATGTTCGAGGATGGTCGCCCCCCGGCTTCTCGCGCCTGAGGCCAGCGCCAGGGCCGTTTCTTCAGGAATGACCTTGCCGTCGTGCGGTAGCCACACGCCGCCTCGCAGACCCGCCGGATGCATCAGGGGCCATTTTTCTACAGCTTCGTCCACACTGATGATATGGGCTTCCACCCCGAACAATTCAGCCATGGCCACCGTACGATAGAGCTGGGTCATACGCTCTTCGGATCGGGCGACGATCAGGCTGCCTACCTGATTCCATCCTGTCGTATGACCGGTTTCAGCTTCCAGCGAAGCATAGAGTTCCGCACTGTACTTATTGATGCGGGTCAGGCTGTCCGATGGGCGAAGCCGCCCGATCAGGCCGGCGGCGTGCCAGGTGGTCCCGCCTGCCAGGGCGTTCTGTTCGAGCAGCACCACATCACGCCATCCCATTCTGGTCAGATGGTAGGCCACGCTGCATCCGACGATACCACCGCCAACGATCACGACACGCGTTTCTTTTGGAAGGATAGGGTTCATATGGTCTCAACAGGTTTACATCACTGTTGCAGGTTCATTCTCTTCAGAATGGTTTGGCCCTGATTCATGGATGTGTATTATTGTTTCAGCCATTCCCTGACACGAGGATGGTCGAGCACTTCCGGGTTGAGGATGTGCTCGGGGCGGCGCCCCTGTATGGCGTCTGTGACCTGCTCAATTCCTTTGGCATCGAGACGCATCGTGGACTCAACCGAGATGCCGGCATTGTGATTGGTGCAGATGATGCGCGGATGGTTTTTATGGATCTGCCGAGGGCCGTTAACCGGGTCATCCACGACGTAGTAATAGAGTTTTTCCTCTTTTATCGCCCGGTTTACAGCCTCATCATCGACCAGGTTTCCGCGGGACGGATTGATCAATGAGGCATGCGGCTGCATGCGACTGAGCAGATCGTAGGTCACGACCGTCTCATCGCCGGAAACATGTAGAGAGACGGTATCACACGTTTCGAAGAGCCTTTCGGGGGATGCAACGACTTCCGCACCAAAACGAGCGGCTATCTCATCTATATCAGGGCGAACGTCATACATAAGCAAACGGCCATGCTCACCCAGGAGCGGTTTGGCCCGCATAGCCACTTCCTGACCTATGCGGCCACAGCCGTATATCCCAAGCGTTGTGTACTGCGCTTCATAGGTACGGATGATGGAAAAGTCACCCCGGTGAGAGAGATGGTTGAGCGAATAGACCCGTTTCAGCGTAGCCATCCACTGCGCGATGGCGTATTCGGCTACCGCATCCATGTGAACGGGGGTAACGGTAATAATCACGCCATTACGGGTGGCCCCTTCCACGTTGACTTTATCAAAGCCAACCCCCCAGCGGGCGACGATACGCAGGTCGGATGCCGCTTCATAGAATGCGTCGGTATAAAGAGACGAACTGGCTATTGAGGCGATGAGGCCGGGCGCATGTTCGGCGCCGAGTACCGCAGGTTCATCGATCAGTGTGCCCAGCGTTCTTAGATGGTCCAATCCCTGTTCCCGTTCGGGTGAAGCGAATTCATTATTACTGAACTGTGCGGTAAGCATGATCTTATACGACATTCATGGTCCTTTCTCTGAAATCATCTCACATAGTCATTATGAAACCGAATCCATTTCGGCAACACCTCTTCTATTAACGACTTGGGCGGTAAAAATGCGATCCTCAGGTGGTTTGTACCTTCTTTCTGACCGAAACCGGCGCCGTTGACCGTACATAATCCAGTATGTTCTAGCAAATTCATACAATAATCGAAATCCGTAGCACCTTCCGGTAAAATATTCAGCCGGGGGAAAAGATACATGGCCCCTGTCCTGCCGAAGCATTCCACTCCTTCCATCTCACTGAATCCTTCCCGAATCATAGTGGCTTTGTCACGAAGCTCCTGTAAAATGGACCGTTTCTCCTGCATAAACTCACGGTAGGGGGCGCTGCCCTCCGGCGGTGGGTTGACCATCAGGTAGGTTAGCAGTTGGCCAACCGTGGTGGGACAGATGTTGACCGAGGCCTGTTTGAAAATCAGATCGGTAAAAGAAAGGTCCGTTCCTCCCACCATCGGTGCGTTTCTTACCTCCAGGTAACCGCCCCGGTGGCCGCATTCGCCATAATAGCCTTTTGACAGGCTGTGGAGACTGAATAGAGGCACGTTCGTGTCCCCTATCTTGCCGGCGAAAGAGACAAATTTTGTCCCATACACATTTTCCTGATACACTTCGTCCGCAATAATTACCAGTCCCTTGTCATATGCGAAGGCGATCACCTCTTCTACTGTTTTTTCATCCAGAATCGCACCCGTCGGATTGCCGGGATTGATGACGACGATGCCCTTTACCCTGACACCGTCTTTCTGAGCAGTTTCATAGGCCTTTTCCAGCGTGGAGGCATCCATGGTCCAGCCGTTATCTTCATCAGGATAATAATCTACCTGAACCCCGCCACACCGTTTGATGGCTGCAGAGTAGAGCGGGTACTGGGGGATCGGGAGCATAAGGCCGTCATTGGCATCGGCAATCAGCAGATCAATAACGTAGCGAACCCCTTCACTGGCGCCATTTGTGAGATAGATATGGTCCGGATTTGCCCCATTATCCGTCATGCCATCTGTTTTATCGCGCCTGTTTATGAAATTCGCCACGGCTTCTCTGATGAAAAGCGGGCCGTTGCTCTCTGAATACGCCCCCATACCTGTGGCCATATTCGTAAGAAAGTGATCGCAGATGTCGAGGACATAATCCGATGTAAAATCGGTCGCCTCGAATCCCGCCAACGCCTGGCCCTTCAACATTTTTTTAAGCTGTCTTTCACGCTCGATCTTTGATGGATCTTCGACCAGGCTCAAGACCTGTCGGTAGTAGGTCATGGGTTTCTGGCCAAGCGCCTGGGGATTTCCGAGGTTGCAGGCGATGGTGGTCATGCCTTGCTTCTTCAGTTCAGCAGCCCTCTGGGGAATAGGTCCGCGTACGGCGTACTCCATCTCCAGGATATTCCGATTTACAGCAATCTCTAACGGTTGGGTATGACGCATGTTTCAGGCTCCTCTTATAGATACCAGGGGGGACTCGCCCCGGAATATACTGCAGGGCGAATAGCTTGTCAATTACAGGAGAGGGATAAGGACAACCGCATTATAGATAACCCGGCAGCGAAGTGTCTTGCACTGGCTTTGGATCATGTGTTATACTATGGACATCAGACATTCAGAAAAAGAATGAGCCTCTTGATAAGTGATGATTCGTAGTTTCGTAGTTTCCTTAAATAAACATGCCCGATCCAACTAAAATGTCCCTCGACACGACCACCATTCTCGCCGACTACCGCCTGGCCGTACGCAGTCGGGAAGTCAGCCTGGCCTGTCGGCGCGAGGTGCACAGCGGGCGAGCTAACTTCGGCGCCTCGGGTGATGGTAAAGAGCTGGCGCAACTGGCGCTGTCTCACGTATTTGAACCCGGAGACTGGCGCAGCGGTTACTACCGGGATCAGACGCTTATGATGGCCCTGGACCATCTTACCGTAGGCCGTTTTTTTGCCCAGTTATACGCCCATGCGGACGTGGAGGCCGAGCCGACGGCGGGCGGCAGGATGATGATCACCCACTTCGGCAGCCGTGTCCTGAATCCGGATGGAAGCTGGCAGGATCAGACTCAGCTTTATAACAGTGCCCCGGACAGCTCTCCTACAGCATCCCAGATGCCCCGCCTGGTTGGTCTGGCCTATGCATCCCGGCTATATCGTGAGTTGGATGAACTACAGGATATAGCTCTGTTCTCGCGACAGGGCAATGAGGTGGCCTTCGGTATCATCGGCAACGCCAGCGCGGCCGAGGGGATGTTCTGGGAATCGGTGAATGCGATCGGGGTGTTGAGAAGCCCGGCCGTCATCAGTATCTGGGATGATGGCTACGGCATTTCCGTACCGAATGAATTGCAGCTATTGAAAGAAAATTTATCTGTCCTGCTGTCGGGTTTCCAGCGGACAGACGATGGCCCCGGTTATGACCTGTATGCGGTCCCCGGCTGGGATTACCCCAGGTTGGTCGAGACGTATAAAGCCGCCGCCACTCATGCGCGGCGATATCATATTCCAGCGATCATCCATGTCACCGAAATGACCCAACCATTAGGTCACTCTACCTCAGGCAGCCACGAGCGATACAAGCCGGCGGAACGCCTGCAATGGGAAGCGGAATATGACCCCATTCGGCGGATGCGCCACTGGATGCTGGATGGACAGATTGCATCAGAGGAGCAGATCAAAGAGATTGACCGGGAAGAGGCGACCTATGTACGACGGGAAAGGCAAGCGGCATGGGATCATTTCGTGGAGAGTTTATCAGACGATCTCAAGGCCGTCGATACTCTGTTGGAAGAGGTAGAACACCAATCAGCCTGCAATATGAGTGAGGTCAGAAAGCAGATGAAAGCCAATGCGTATCCCCGGCGACGTGATCTATTCGAGGCGATTCATCAAACGCTGCTTATCACCCGAAACACCACTGGTACAGCCAGAGAAAACCTGATCGCCTGGCGTAACACGAAACGACCTGAATATCAAAAACTATATAGCGACCACCTTCTGAGCGAGTCAGTGGAATCGCCGTTGCATGTTCCCCTGTGTTTGCCACGATATGATACACCGTCGGAAGATCTGCCGGGCCATGAACTGTTGAACCGGTATTTTGATCGGCTTTTCGAACGTAATCTTCAGGTTATTACCTTTGGCGAAGATGTAGGCATTCTGGGGGGCGTCAACAAGACCATGGCGGACTTGCAGGAAAAATACGGAGACCTGCGGGTCTCCGACACGGGTATCCGAGAAACGACCATCTTAGGGCAGGCGATTGGCCTGGCGATGCGTGGATTTCGGCCGATCGCTGAAATACAATACCTGGATTTTCTCCTCTACGCCCTGCAAACCATGTCGGACGACCTGGCCACTATGCACTGGCGTACGCGGGGTGGCCATAAGGCGCCTGTTATCGTACGTACCCGTGGACATCGGCTGGAAGGCGTCTGGCATTCCGGTTCGTTGATGGCGGGGATCATCCATATGGTACGCGGAATGCATGTGCTTGTACCGCGTGATATGACGCGGGCGGCCGGATTTTACAACACGTTGCTGCAAGGCGATGATCCGGGGCTGGTGGTGGAAGTGTTAAACGGCTATCGTCTGAGGGAAAGGATGCCTGATAATCTGGATGAAATCACCATCCCTCTGGGGGTTCCGGACCTGTTACGCGCTGGTAAGGATATGACCCTTGTTACCTACGGCGCCTTATGTCGCATCGTTCTTGATGCGGCCGAGGAGCTGTCGGAAACAGGGATCGACATAGAGGTGTTTGATGTACAATCCCTACTGCCCTTCGACCGGCATGCCCTGATCGCCGAATCATTACAAAAGACGAACCGCTTGCTCATAGTTGACGAAGATGTACCGGGCGGTACATCGGCTTATATCATGCAGCAGGTTCTGGAAGAACAGAAGGGCTATCAATGGCTTGATTCGGAACCGAGAACGCTGACGGCGCAGGCGCATCGCCCGGCATTCGGGACGGACGGCGATTATTTCTCCAAGCCGAACAAAGAAGATATTTTTACCGCCGTGTATGACCTCATGCATGATAGTGATCCCTCACGATTCCCTTTGTTTTATGATAGATAACGGGAACGGTTTCGCGGCGATGGCTTACCTGGCTATGCTTGCCAATATGGCGAGAAAACGTTCATCTGTACTGAGGTATTGGGCTACAGGCTGCATGCCCGCCAACGTGAGCAAATCCACCATCGTCTCTCGATCATATTTATAAGACCAGTTCATCTCAATATAGGCGCCGGCCTCCAGATGAAGGGGTTCGCCGGCCAGCACGATATTCAGGTCTCGCGCCGTCAGAAAATGTTTACGGATTCGATACAGCCCCGGTCGACGCTCATCGCGATCAGAAGAAAAGTGCAGCACGCCATCCCGGGGTTCGGTCAGGCCAATACTTTGTAGGGGACCGAAGGCAAACTTCCGATTGATGGGATTATCATAACCGGTTATGGTTTCTGTGGGACTATACAGTTCTCCATCCAGCAATAGAAAGTCCTGCGGGCGCATCATGGCTGCGAGTTGATGCGGGAGGCCCAACGGATCGAAGGCACCCAGTGTGTTACCCAACATCATAATCAAGCGCGAAGAGGTGTTCGGGTTGGGTTGAAGCACTTTTACTACATGTGCTTTGTCGTTTAAATCCGCTTTCAATCCTCGGCAGTCAAAATTCTGTTCCAGAGCCCTCTGACAGGCTATCTCCAGGAGCGTCTGACTGGCATCTACCGGTCGATAATGGGGTTCTCGTCCCTGCCGGCGCAATTGATCCAGGATTAAGAGATCTTTATCGCCTTGCCCGGCGCCCAGGCTGATGACTTCTACAGGCCCTGTTGGTAGCCTTTTCACCAGATCCGAGGCATAGGTCTGTAATACCGAATGGGAGCGAACAAAGTTTCTATAAGCCCCTTCACTACAGAGATTAAGCCAGGCTCTCACAGAGAGAGGAAACCAGTAGAAAAACTTCTCATCAAGCTCACCCCGCGCCAAAGAGGCCATAAACGATTGCGCCATGTGGTCTTCGCTCAACAATACATCAATCCGGATCATATACCGGCGCTCCTTATGAACTCCGCCTCAGGTACTTGGTCAAGGTTAGCGCTGCATCTGCCGTCATTCGGCTGATTGTGCCGCGATGAATTATGCAAGCTGAAAACCAGCGACGTGATACAGACGCGCGGCAACTGGTATTTTAGAGTATGGGGTCTGACAATCATTGGAACCGGATCGTACGTTAAGAGTCGACAGATGCTCGGTAATTTCTTTGAGATTAACGCAAGTAAGTGACCTAAAGCATTGTTTTTAATTGTGTTAGGAACATATCAAGTCAGATCAGGTGTGGCAGTTTTCATCGGTGATCGCATCATCCACATTGACTTCTCAAGAACTGGACCGGTGATTAAGACATCGTTATAACTCATTCCTTTAGATGAAGTTATGGAATGGATAAATTGCTTAGCGTACGATCCGGTTCCAATGATTGTCAATGGCCATACTGTTCCAATATCTGTTTACGACGCTGGCGAGCCAACTCGCGCATATCAACTACCTGATCGGATTCATCCACAATCTCCTGACCCAGAATTTCCTCTATGACATCTTCCAGCGTCACCACACCAGAGATTCCGCCATATTCATTAATCACCGCGAACATGTGCTGACGGCGTTCAAGAAACATACGCAAGAGGCGGTCTGCCGAAGTTGTTTGGATCACAAAGTGGACCGGTTCCATCAGAGTCTCTAACGTCACTTCCCACTGATCACTGGCGATAGCTGTGAGTACAACGTTTCGACGTACTATCCCAACCACATCCTCGGGATCCTTGCCATAGACCGGTATCCGACTAAAGGTCATACGATGGTGCTGGTGGTATACTTCCTTCATAGTAAGGTCGGCGTTGAGTGAAAATACAACGGGACGAGGGGTCATGATGTCTGCGGCTTTCTTCGATTCCAGCAAAAGTATATTTTGGATCACTTGTACTTTTTCGGCCCCGATCACACCCGTCCTTAGTCCCAAATACGCCAGATTTATCAACTCCTCTTCGGAGATCGGCTGCTCCGCCTTTTTTTGTGTTATTAGGCCAGTGATCAAACCGCACAAGCTGATCATGGGACGAAAAACCCAGACCAATATCTGGAGTGGACGAGCAACAAAAGCTACCAGGATACGGCTATACCTTACCCCAACGGTTTTTGGTATGATTTCTGCAAAAAGGAGAATCACCAGCGTGAAACATGCTGAAAAGTACACCAGCCACTGTTGACCGAACATACTTATCGCCAAGGCACCCACGATCGCGGCACCTGCTGTGTTCGAGATCGTATTTAGCGACAAGATTGCCGTGATAGGACGCTCCACATCCGCACGCAACTGTTGTAGAATTCGACCTGCTTTACTCCCGTCCTTTGTCAGGGCTTCGATATGGCTAATAGGAACAGAGTATAAAACTGCCTCCAACAGAGAGCAAAATGCCGATATGACCACAACGCATACTACTGCAATGATTAAGATCGTCATAGTAACCTGGCCTCCTAATGAAAACCATACAGTATCTTTGAAACATGAATTATGCACACATCCAATTGTTGCGTCTCCAGCACCACCACCGAGACGGAAATGGAAGGTGGTAAAACAGTTGACACTTTTCGTAACCGGTATGTTTGGTCGAGAACATACAAATTGTTGTCGTGATCACTGGCTATAGCCCACGGATAGTTGAAAAAACCGCCCCTAACGTGCAACGCAGCACCTTTTATTGTTACGACAAAGCCATCGGTATCTAGCTTCTTGACAGCCCCCTCATTTACCGTATTTCCTATGTTATCATGGTAAGATCCCGATGAATAGGTATGGTTAGCAATAAACAAATTTCCATTACTATCTATGGCCAACGCCCGCGGCCGCAACACAGCAATTTCCGCCGGACCTTCCTGATAGATATAACATTCATATGCGAAATGTTAGCGAAATGTTAGCTTTTT
>CAJXCW010000062.1 GCA_913051705.1 uncultured bacterium | reverse complement strand
TAATCCATAATATCTCTCCCTTTACATAACGTCAGTAATCTTACTTGAGCAGCGTCATACGCTTCGTGTCGGCATACCCACTGCCGCTGGTGATGCGGTACAGGTATATGCCACTGGACACACCTACGCCCGGACGATTGATTCACAACACACCTGACGATCGAGCCGCCAGCCCGCGACATCCATGGGTATGATCATCTTGCAAGGAGCTTGGAATGGACAAAATGCCATCGAACAGACAGAGAGTTTTACAGTCCCAGCCAGGGATTCTCGCCAGGCATTCATCACAATAACCAAATTAGGCCCATGATATGTTGATTATGAGGCTGCTTCAATATCCAAAATCAAAAACTTAGAACTTGGTTTAGGTAGTTCAATATCAACAGATTCTCCTTTTTTCTTTCCAACCAGAGCTTTACCTAAGGGTGAAGTAAATGTCACTATGGAAGGGTAGATCTCAAGTTCATATTCAACTGGCCCAACAAAGGTGTATGAAACTACTTTTTGAGTAACCAAATCTTTCAACTTGACAGTAGTTCCAAAGGAAACTACTTCAGTACTAATTTCCTTTTTCTCAATAATTATGGCTGTTAGGTAGGGCTGTAACCTTTTTAGTTTAGAGAACAGCATCGCTTGTATCTCTTTTGCTGCCTTGTATTCACCATTTTCCTTAAGGTCACCAAAGTCCGCTGCTTCGCCGATCTGTTTAGAATTTTCCCTTACTTCCTTTTTTAATTCTTTGATCTTGTTAACAAGTACGTTGTAAGTATCTCTCAAAATTACATTACTCATCGATGTTACCCCTTAAAGAAAAAATGTTAAACAATAAAAACTTTGTGTCACTGCTTGGCTATCCGCCCCAGCCACAACAGAAACCACGCCCTCGGAAGTAATGGTCTTTATTTCTACTCCCGTTGAAAAATAGACTAAGTCATCCCTGCCAACTGTTATGCCATGGATTTGACCAAATCCGAAGGTTCCTAGAGTGGATACGGTACCTTCCGGTGTTACTTTTCTAATACGATCTGCTTCTAATACATATAGATTTCCTTGCGAATCTACGGCTAGGTAGTCGGGGTGGTTGAAGCGAGCCACATCTTTTGAACCGTCTATGTTACCGCTAATTCCATCACCAACTACAGTCGCCACGTAGTGTTCCGTCTGCCCCACCGCACTCCATGCTATCCCTGCAACTATCACCAACGCCACAATCGAAAATATACGATACGAGAATCTCATGGTAGCCACCTCACAGAGCTTATACCTGACATCAATGGGATGCGCTATTCTGTTGTTTTAGGACATGGTATAATAACTACAATAACATACGTGTGTCAAGATGCCCGTGATCTCTGTCACGTGGACATGCGGATCTATTAGACAGTGCCAGAATATGTGTAGGGGAGTGCCGCAGGGTATACAGCTCAACTACTCAGCAAGTGCGGAGTGCAGAAGGTGTGTACACATCTCCAACTCCATGACCACCATGGGCGGTCTGCGGTCCCTCTTCAGTATGAGCAGGTCGCTGCCTTCCAGCCATGCTTCACGGTTCTATGGCAGGCAAAAGAAAACCCGGCGGAGTTTGTCTCCGCCGGGCATTTTATTCATTGTAGGCTCTCAATGTGCCCTCTCTCGTTGAACGATCAGGGTGCGGTCAGCAGCCTCACTCGGATTCGCTCGCAGCTGCGGCTTCTGCAATGTGATTCCTCATGCCTCCGACATCCATGAATTCAACAGCTGCAACGACTTTGCCGCCTTCAAAATCGTAATTGGCGTAATACCAGGGTTCAGCCACAACACCGGAGGACGTGTGCGTGCCCTTCCAGTGAATGTAGACACGTACCGAGCCGTCCGGCTCCGCAGTCACGGCATCCAGACCAGGTAGGTAGATCGCTTGCTGTATGCTGATGTCGTCAAAGTCGTCCTGATAGGATTTCATGAGCGCGGCTAATCCTTCCTTCGTACCTGCCTGGTTTACCGAACCGTATGACGGAGCGGACCACTTCAGGCTGTCCGCTATCATGGTGCTCCATGTTTCCATGTCCTCATCCATGTGGGCCTGATGCATTGATTTCACAACAGCCAAATTCGCCAGGTACACAGGCGAATTGCTGAGATTGGAAGCCTCGTGGTTTTCTCCGGAAGGCGATACTAACAAATAAACCGCTACCGCTCCCACTACAAAACCGATGATAGCCTTAAGCATGTCGTGCTCTCCTTTGAAAAAGTTAAACCTGCAGATACCTTGCGGATATATAGTTATAGAAATAGAATGCTTACCTATAAATCGGCCTGACGTCCTTCTGTCAAGGGTTTTCTGACAAGAGACCAGCTCTCAACATAAACGAAAGCAGGTGACAAACGACCCCGTGTGCAGGATTTCGTACGCACCGGACATTTAAGGGAAGCCTTTTTGCCCCCGGCCCGGAGGTGTCAACCGTATAAAACTTGATCGGTTGTCTTCTCAGCTCAAGGTCAACCCCATCATTATTTAATTGATCCTTGCGTTAATATTGATATATTATCAAGACTTCAACAGCCGTTCCCCTTGAGCCCTTGTCCATCCATTCGAAAGGACATACACCGTAATAGAAACACAGGCACTTGTAGCCGCTCTCGCCGTAAATCTGGTTGGCGCCTCAGAGTTCCTGGCTGGAGATAAAGATGAACCAATTTTCAGTAGCGCTCACTTTCACCTATGACGGCCGGGTTAAGTATGGAATAGAATTCCTGTATATCCGTCAGATTTAAGGAGATAACCATGAAACATATCTTAGTCATGCTCGCGGCCCTCTTCCTGGCCTTTCCTGCTGGGGCTGAAGCGGGTGATATGGAAGACATTGTTGCTGCAATTGAAAAACGTTGGACAGACACTGCAAAAAAACAGATTGATCCCGGTGCCTCTAATCCTGCCGGATCCTGGCTGGCAACCTCCCAGGGCGGTTTGTGGCAGTTTCAGTCTCCCGCCGAGGCTGTGGCCATGATTACAGATTCACCAAATACCCTGGCTTTTCAGCCAATGCACATCAACGTTCAGATCATGGGTTCCCAAAAAGATGTGGCCTATGCAACATATTACCTTATCGGCAATATCATGATAGAAGGTAAGCCTCTTGTTTCTAATTATAGGACAAGAGCCTCGACGGTATACGTAAAAATCGGTGGCAAATGGCTTACCAGTGGAGAACATTACAGTCCACTTTATGGCGGATCGGGGGTGGGGTTCGACTAATTTTTTCACACTTTTCTCCGTGTGGGGATTGGGATCGGCCACGAAGAGGATGACGCTGCTGAAGACCAGCTGCTTTAAGCCGGATTCATCCACCAGCAGGCGATCCCGGTCAGGAAGGCTTTTCGTGCTGCAGGGAATATCAAATACCGCATAGAAGATCTTCTCTTGGTGAAAACAGAAAATCGTTGCGAGCCTGAGAGTTAAAGGACCTTACACCGGTCTTCAGAAAGGTGCTGGGCAGTGTGCGCGAGTTTACACCGGAATGGCATCAGCGAGGGGCTGCAGGTAAGGTGCAGATCGTCTTGCCACCCAAACTTGAGTGATCCGTCCCGCGGGTGATGAAGGGATCTGTGGGGGGCGATGCCACTTCTCAACCATAATGATTCGGGGGAGAGCTTGCCGATGGCCAACAGCTATTCTTACCACCATACCCAACCGGCTACTCTTATAGTGTCGATCATGACAGTTACGATCATTCTGACCGTTTACATAGTGGGAGCACTTGGGCTTGTGGGATGGCTTGTGGCTATCGTGGGTTTGGAGATTCTGGTGGTGTACGCGTTTAGATCACTGACCGTTGTTCTGGACAGCCAGTCCCTAAGTTTCTGGTTCGGCCCCGGTTTTTGGCGCAAAAGGGTCGTGGTTACAGAAATAGAATCTGTGGCTGAAGTCAGAAACCACTGGTACAACGGATGGGGAATCAGGTATTTCATCGCCCGGGGGGGCAGAAGGGGCTGGCTGTACAACGTCTCGGGATTCGATGCGGTGGAGTTCAAGATGAAAAGCGGTAAGTATTTCAGGATAGGCACCGACAAGCCGTCTGATCTGGCGCGGGCTGTTCGAAGTGCATTGCAGGAATCGCAACCCTGGGGCCGTCGATAAGGAGAAACTCTGAAGGCGGTAAGCGCCACAGTAATCCGTAAGCCAGATTCGTCTTGTCCCGCCCGGCATATAATCAAACCAGTCTCGGCTCCCGGGCAAAAACGGATCGGTATGTTTCTAACGCTATTCCGCCCAACCGAGCGCTCATTTTTTTCATCGTATCGCGCTCGTAAAGCCAGCCTTCATCCCGTTCGACCTGTTCTAAAAAGTCGCACAGGTGTAATCGAATTAAATCCTCAAAGGCCTTGCCTGTCAATCCGATGTATCCGCCGGTCAGCCGATCTTTAATTTGAAAGTTGTCCTGATATGCACCCACCTGGTTGTAGAATGAGGCGCGGTCCATGGCGCTGTTGACATATGCGAGCTGTTCTGCCCGTTCACCGATAAGGGCACGCACTTCATCCCGTCGATCGAGGGGAAGGGTAAAATCCTGAAATCCTTCGGTGCCATAAATAGAATGGAAAAGTGCTGCCCGGCACATCTCATCGTCCTCTTCCCAGGATTTCATGAGTCGATACACCCCTACAACATGGGACAGGTACGTTTTTCCTGAATGTTGAACCTTGTCGGCACCTACCTGAATGACATAATCCGTCATGGTTTTCATGGGAAGCATCATTGTATTCTCCTCTTATGATGGAGCCGAACCTGTTTCCACTCTCAGTCGAAGTGCAGCAGGGCATCGTCGATGGCCTCTACAAAACGATCTGCATGGGCTGATGGGGTGGGAATGCCCGGCGTCACACGCACCCCCGTGAAGAGGGTTTTTATCGACTTTTCAACGGTTAAAATATGATGTCGGTCAAGAAAAAAACTCGCCAGGTCTCTGGAATCGACGCCTTTAATGCCTACATTGCCCAGTGCGCCGTGTCTGGCAGGATCAGCAGGTGTATTCACAACGACACGTTCCCTACCGCGGACCTGATCCATCCACCGTCGGCTTAGATACCGGAGCCGCCCTTCCCTCAGTTCGCCGCCGAGGATGCGGTAAAATCGTATGGCCTCGCTCAATGCAAGGACCTGATGTACGGGACGGGTGCCCATGTGCTCGAGTTTGCGTATGTCGTCGCGATCGGTAGACACATCCCCAAACAACGGCCAGACGTCGGGGATTTTCTCCGCTTTGACGTACAGGATGCCCAGGCCAACCGGCGCGCACAGCCACTTGTGCAGACTGGCTGCGAAATAGTCACAATTGAGTTCAGGTATGGTGTAGTTGATATGGGCGAATGTATGGGCCGCGTCTACCACGCTTTCTATGCCGTGCCGGTGGCCCATGTCGCAGATTTTCCGCACGGGAATGACCTGGCCGGAATAATTGTACATATGGGTCATGTGGAGCAACCTGGTTCGCGGGGTAATGGCCTCTTCGTATACGTTGACAATCTCATCATCCGACGCCGGGTGGAGCGGAATCTTTACCCGTTTCAGCGTGACGCCGTACCGGGCCGATTTCATGCGGAGGACTTGGATCATGCTGCCGTAATCCTGATCCCCGTAGATGATCTCATCGCCGGGGGCTGTATCCAATCCGTTAATGACGATGTTCATCGATTCCGTGGTGTTGCGGGTCAGACAAACTTCATCGGCCAACACACCGGCCATATCAGCCAATTCGGCCCGTACGCGTTCTACGTCGCCATACATCTCCCGTCTAAAATAATGGGAGGCCCGGGCGTTGACCATACGGGCGTCGGCGAGTTCATGGTCCAGGGTCTGAAGCGTTGAAGGGCTGAAATACCCGTATTCCAGGTTGATGAAGTCGTCGGCCGGGTTAAAGTGTCTGCCGACCGCTCGCCAGAGCGTCTCGGACCTGATCCGCTCGTCCAGTGACAAGTGAGACAGATTCGACAGGTAGTCCGTCAGACCGTCACCAGCGGCACGGAGTTGTTTGGTCAGTGCCATCATACCTGCCATGGTCAGCGCCGTGTTTTTAATAAAATGCCTGCGTAACATGTCATCGCCCTCCAAGAAAACGATATCATTCGATGTATCGTAAATAGAAGCAGTTGAATCTTCCGGTGGTACACGCCTCGACGGTTTTCGCAATTTATGTTGGTTGGGAGAAAGGTAGACGGCTTTCGAGATAATACTCGGTACCTTCTACGTTGTCAATTCTTGTAGAGATGAAAATAAAAGCAACCGGCAAGCCTCGCTGTAAATCCCGCAACCGATCTTCGGCGCCTCGTAATGGCACCGCCAAACGCTGTGATCCCCGGAATGGGGGCATGCAGCCGTCGCAGGGCCAGCCTTACAAGGTGCTTAAAGGGGAGATTCACCGGTATGCGCTTGGCGGTCCAGGCAGGATCAGCTGCATTATTGACAAGGGTCACACAAGGGGGTACATTGCATGCATTAAAAGATGTGCTGCCCGGTAGACGTATCGTGGGTCACCGTGTCTCAACCCTTCACAAAATTTGTGGTTACCAGTATTTGACATAAGCAAATAACAGCGTGAACTTTTTGATCTGCTGTTCATCAAATGCTCAGCGCCAAGTAATAGTTCTACTGACGAGAGTACAGAATACCAATTCCAAATAACGGGAAAACGTTCAGGCGAATAACACGCCGTTCACCAGTAAATTCCAACAGGAGAGCTGACCCATGAAAACTCTGAACGCCATTATTCTGATCATATTTCTATACCCTTTGCCTCAACGGACGTCAGCCCAGGAACCCGCGCCGGAAAACGAATCGATCCGACAGCAGGACCTTCGCGCCGACCTGTTTTTCCTGTCTTCCGATGCGTTGCAGGGCCGTCTGACGGCAACGCGTGACAATCGGATCGCGGCTGAATTTATCAAATCACGATTCGAACGGATGGGTTTGACCCCTGCCGGACCGGAGAATTCCTACTACCAGATTTTCAATCTTTCAACCGCCACACTGGGATCCGGTAACAGCCTGGTTATTACTTTTCCCGGTCAGAATAGAGATATCCAACTCAAAGCAGGGCAGGATTACTATCCGTTGAATTTCAGCGCCAGCGGTCGTTCAGGGGGTACTCTTGTATATGCCGGATTTGGAATCACGTCCCCCATCCGGGCTCACGACGATTACAGCAGGGGAGAATCGGTCTCCGGCAAGGTTGTACTCGTGTTGAACCACGAGCCGGGGGAACGCGATCCGGACAGTCCGTTCGACGGCCTGGTGACGTCGGAGGCATCCCGTACCCTGCGGAAGGCTCTATACGCCCAGGAACAGGGCGCAGTGGCCATCCTGTTCGTATCGGATATACACAACCATCCGGGGCCTGTCAATTTCGAGGCAAGTGCAAAGAACTACTGGCCGGATGAAACGCGCCGCGTACCGCGTTATGGCCTGGCGGACTGGGTGGAACGTGTGCGGATCCCTGCGGCCATCATTTCACCTGCTCTGGCCAGAACATTGATCTCCGGAACCAACCGCACCCTGGAGGAACTGTCTTCCCTGGCGGAAAAGACAGACGGCATCACCCCCATATCGATTTCCGGTGTAGAGATCAATCTCCATGTATCCGTAAACCGTCATATCGTTCAGGAACGCAATGTCGTCGCGCGAATGGAAGGGGTCGACCCTGCCGTCGCTGACGAGTTGATCATTCTCTGCGCCCATTACGATCACAACGGCGTTTCCAGCGCCGGTATCTACAACGGGGCAGACGATGACGGTTCAGGCACGGTGGCACTCATCGAAATTGCAGAGGCGTATGCGCTGGCTGCGAGCAAAGGGCATCGACCACGCCGGTCCGTGCTGTTCGCAGCGTGGAACGCCGAGGAGCGGGGTCTCCTGGGGGCATGGGCGTATACCGAGCGTCCCTTGTATCCCCTCGAGAGAACGGTAGCCGTCATCAATATGGATATGATCGGCCGCAACGAAGAAGTGCAGGAAGGCGGAGGACGCCGATTTCGCGGACTCGAGATCCAGACCGCCGAATCGAACAGCAATGCGGTCAACATTCTCGGCTACACATACAGTCCGGACCTGCGCGCCGAAATTGAACAGGCCAATGTACATTACGGCCTCGATCTGAAGATGCGGTATGACAACAATGCGTCGAATCTGCTCAGACGCAGCGATCAGTGGCCTTTCCTGCAGAATGGCGTACCGGCCGTTTTTGTACACACCGGCCTGCATCCCGACTATCACACGGTATACGACCAACCGGAGAAGATCAACTACGTTAAGATGGAAAAGATCGCCCGGCTGGTGCATCAGACGAGCTGGAACCTGGCCCAGGGAAAGGGACGGCCGCGATTCGCACAGTGAGAAAGGAAACATGAATTCGAAGGCCGCGCGTGACCGGAGTCCATCAAGCCCGTACCCCATCGCCCTGTGGGCGCCGGTTGCCCAGGTGCGGTGCTTCAGCCGCTCCCACAGATTTCACCTCGGTCGTGGCGCGCTTAAGGTCTGGTTTCGGCCCATGGCTCTGAAACTTAGGGCCCGTCGGCACCTCAATAAAAGGATCTTCGCAATGACGGAGGATACACTCGATGAACAGTGGCCCTCACAGGGTGACGCATATGCCGTCAATGTTGTCCGGCTCATCAAACCGAAAGAACTGGAGAGCCATACGCACCTGGCATAACAAGACGAAAGAAGAATGGGTGGATCTGGTGGATCTGTTCCTGGGATTCGGGGCGGACGTCAACGCCGTCGACGAGGAATTCCGCGCGACCCCGCTCGGCTGGGCTGCCAGGCTGGGAAAAAAAGATATGGCGGCACACCTGCTTGACAGGGGCGCCGATCCGAACGCGGCGGATGCGCCGTGGGCCACGCCGCTTGCATGGGCCGAAAAACGGGGACATAGGCAGATTGCCCAGGTGCTGAAGAACCACGGGGCGAAGGCGTAACGATGTGATCAGTGTCCCTACAGCGCCAGGCCTGCGTACCTGCGCAACCAGCAGAGATACCGGCCGGAGCACCGTTCACAGTTATTCGAACAGCGGGTTCGTTGCACCGAAGGCGTCAATGGCCGTTCCGGTTATGGCTGTGCTGTGACCTGACGCCAGGAACACCCCCAGCTGTGCGATCTCTTCGGGCTGCATAAGTTTTGGATTATCTTCCCTGCCTCTGTTGTTGAACGCTTCACGATACCCTTCCGTGTCTACACCACCCGGGCAGATACAATTGACGTCGATCCCATACTCTTTGACCTCTGCAGCTACACTTTCGGTCAAGCTGATCAGCCCAGCCTTGGTCACCCGATACGCACTTCGCCCCCGAGCGCCTTTTCGTCCGCCGATACTCGAGATATTGATGATCTTGCCGTACCGATTCTCAATCATGTTCGGCAATGCCGCTTTGATGAGCAGGGCGGCGGCGGTCAGGTTCACATCGACGACCCGCCGCCATACATCTGTTTCAAACGCCACCAGGTCTATGGGGGGATGGATGATAGCGGCATTGTTGACCAGGATATCTATTTGCCCGAACCCGGTAAGCGCGGCATCAGCGATACGCTGAATATCCGCCTCAACAGAGAGGTCCGCCGTGACGGCCAGCGCGTCTGATCCCCCTTGCCTGATCCGGTCTGCCACCTCCTCAATCGCCTCTGTCGTGCGGGCTGTCACCACGACATGTGCTCCTTCGCAGCCGAATGCAACCGCCATAGCCTTGCCTATGCCCCTGCTTGCGCCCGTAACGATAACTGTTCTATGTCTAATGGTATCCAATTACACCTCCTTTACATAACGCATGGCACATGGATAATGTATATAGATCGCAGTGACGTCCGGATGCTTAACGCCGGCAACCGTTTCGAAACCACGCAGAGGTCCCCTATAGTCGCGTACGGACGCCACAAGGGAGCGCGGCCAGGAATTCGGGACGCCGGCAAACAAGACCCTGCGCCCAGATGGCAAGTATTGAATCCCGGCCTGTTGCAAGGGTACCAAGCGCCCCTTTGATCCGGATATCGGTTTCGTATTGACTAACCATATCGTTTATATTATTGTAATTTTTGTTCATCGTGTCTAACTGTTTTATTCATTACATTCTATAACCCTGCCACATATTACCGTATCCCGGTTCATATGCCCATTAGTATTCGCTGCATGTTTTTTTTGTCGGATATAGAAATGCCCAGCCTGTCAACCAGGCTAAGCATGATTGAGCACCTATCTATATGGACACCCTGATAATTTGCGGGAGAAGAGACAACCATGGGGCATTTTGACAGGAATAAAGAGGAGTTAGCAGTGGGTGCAAGAACATTTAGTAACGCTATTCATGCCTTTCGTCGTCACACAATCTACAAGGGCCCGCCCGCCGAGCGCATGTCGTGCGTCGTTGGCGATCTCAACAACGACGGGGTGCCCGAATTCGTCATCGGAACGCGCAATCCCGAAACGCTCCACTGGTTCGGCAGGACAAGCAGCGGCGCCTGGGAACCGCACCTGATCGATGACACATTCCCAAGCATCAGCGTCGGCGGCGTCCTCGTCGATCTCACCGGGAATGGCCGCCTCGACCTGATCGCCAGCACCAGCGATCGCGGTAATCATATCTACTGGTGGGAGTGCCCGGCCGATCCCTCGCAGCGGTGGGTACGCCGGGAGGTGTTCCAGCTCCCCGCCAGCCGCACTCACGACCTGTTGTTGGCGGACATCGACGGCGACGGACGGCAGGAGCTGTACGTCTGGAATCAGGACGCCGAAACGGTCTTCTGGGTCCCATTGCCCGACGATCCATACGTGACCCCGTGGCCAGACGTTCGGCCAGTCGTCACCGGTATTGACGAACAGGCGCTTGCTGCTGCTGATGTCGATGGCGACGGCCGGCTGGAGCTCATCGCCGGGTGCTCCTGGTATCGCCTTTTGTCCAGCGGGGAATGGGAACGACACGTTTACACGGAAGACTATGGGGGCACACGAATAGTTGCCGCCGATTTCGACGGCGACGGACGGCCCGAGATAGCCGTCTGCGAGGTTGGCGCCGACATCGGACAACCATACGGACGCCTTGCGCTGTTCAGACCGGGCGCAAACCCCGAGGCCCTCTGGGAAGCTCAGGTGGTGCACGACCGGCTGTTCGACGCACACTCGCTGCAGGTCGCCGACTTCGATGGCGACGGATGCCCGGATCTCTATGTGGGAGAGATGGGCCTGAGCGATTGGACCACTCACACACCCGTCCAGCGGATCTTTCTGAGCCGGGGAGATCGGATGGAGGAGCACATCATCGACACCGGCGTCGGAACGCACGAGGCGCAGGTCATCGAACTGGACGGCCGTGTCGGAATCGTCAGTAAGCCATATCGGGCGCTTCAAGCCAGTGGAACGCGGCCTGCAGGGGTTGACTCCCTCTATCTGTACCTGCCGGAATAAGGCTTCCGTGCCTTCCCGATAGCGGTGTCTTACCGTAATGCAACGGTACCGGCGGCAGCGGGTGTACGATCACGAGGCGGATGGCCCTGCCGAGGTGAGAGAGATCACAGGAAACGACCGCTGGTACTCCTTCTCAGATTCAATTCTGGGATGTACGGCGACCAGGAGACAGAAAAAATGACTCGGAAAAATAACGATACGCCCGTTTCAAACGACATGGCCCTGAACTATCATCTCATGCATCCCGGGGGAGACAGTTCTCCCGGCGATCCCAATCCAGCGTTCTGTGTGAACGGCACCTATCACCTGCACTACATTCTCCAACACCCGTGGCGGGACAAGAGATCGTTTGCCTTTGTACATGTCACCAGCCGGGACATGCTCCACTGGACCTGGCAGACAACAAAGCTTCAACCCTCCTTCACGGGCCACGGCATGTTCAGCGGCACTGGATTCATCACCAGGGAAGGCCGCCCCGCTGCCATCTACCACGGCCAGGCCTCTGAACGTAACCACATCGTCATAGCTAAAGACCATGATTTGTCCGCGTGGGAAAAACCTTATCCGCTCGAACCGAGAACAGCCGACGGGGCGAAAGCAGAAATGAGACACTGGGACCCTGACTGCTTCCTCTTCAACGACACCTATTACGCGATTTCGGGCGGCAGAGTCCAGCCGCTCGTCAAGTCACAGGATCTCGTCCATTGGACCTATGTCGGCGATTTTCTGAAACACGAACTGCCGGCGGTGGCCATCGGCGAAGATATTTCCTGTCCGAATTTCTTCCCCCTGGGGCACAGGTGGATGCTGCTCTGCATCAGCCATCCTTTTGGCTGTCGCTATTACATCGGCGACTGGGATAGTGAAAACGAACAGTTCGTGCCCGAAACCCACGGCCGTATGAATTGGCGACGCCCGGACCAATCCATCTATGAAACAGCCGACCGCGACTTCTTTGCCCCGGAGAGCGTACTCACGCCCGATGGTCGTCGGGTCATGTGGGCCTGGATTGCCAGTCTCAACGACGAAATCTACCAAAGGACGATCCAGTCTCTCCCCCGCGAACTCAGCCTTGCCGATGACGGAAGCCTTCGCATCCGCCCCCTACGCGAACTCGAATCTCTTCGTTATGAGCCGGTCACCCTCAAGGATATCACCGTCACGCCGCACGAGAGCTCTCATAGCGGCACTGCCGTCGAGCCCATTGCCGCTCTCAACGGCGATGCCTTCGAGATTAGAATCGCGATTGACAGAGAACAGGCCCGCCGTAAGCGTTTCAGCTTTCAACTCTTCTCCGACAGAGATCATGAAGGGCTGCCTGTTATGATACACCCCGAAACGAGCACGCTTCGCATCGGCGTCACCGAAGCGCCGTTCGCTGTCGCCGATCTGCCGGAAGGCGAAGACCTGGAACTGCGCATCTTCATTGACAAATACCTCGTCGAAGTTTTCGCCAATGACCGACAGGCCATCGTCGGTGCCCACATGGACTACCAAGCCGCCGGGGGTCTGCACTTTTACACATACGGTGACTCGACGAGGATCCGGCAGGTCGATATCTGGAAAATGAAGGCCACCAACCAGGGTTTTCTCGAAGCACGAGAAAACCGCATCTGGGCACCCGAAACCGAGTGAATCCAACAGGGATTGTGACGGGGCTACCGAACGGGTCACTGTGTTTTAAAACTGCCTGTACCCGGGCCGGTATGATTCCCCCTCATGGCCCGACATCGGCAGTCAATACGTCGTCATCGACCGATTCTCCTGGAGACTTCATGGACGACGAAGGGATTCCGGCGACTTATAATTATAAACGTCAGTTACGCCGTTCATCGAGGTATTTAAGCTCTTTCGCCAAGCCACGCCACAGGTTGTATGCCCCGATGATTCATTTTAACGCAGGCGTCCGTCATCAATTCAGTGCGCAGCACCTCGCCGCCAAGTATCCTGCGCGGCTCAATAACCGGAGTCTATCAGCGTGCCCAAAATCATCAGCCCCGCTGACCCATATACCTTGAGTCGTTTCATCAGGGCGCAGGAAACGGAATATGGCCGTGTTCTGGCGGAATTAAAAGATGGACGGAAGGAAACCCATTGGATGTGGTACATATTTCCTCAAATCAAGGGTCTTGGACGCAGCAGCAATTCAGAATTCTATGCCATCGAGCATATAGAAGAAGCCCTGGAATACCTGCGTCATCCAGTCCTCGGCGTCCGCCTTTTTGAATGCACGGAAGCGGTTCTGGCCATCACGGGCCGTTCCGCCCATGACGTGTTCGGCTCGCCCGATGATTCTAAACTGCGATCCTGTATGACCCTGTTTGAATTTGTTTCGGAGCCCGGGTCGATATTTGTCAGCGTCCTGGGCAAGTACTTCAACGGCTGCCGCGACGACCGTACTCTGAATCTGCTTAAGCAGGGTACATCATAATTATTCAGAGGGGGATTACTGTGGATTCCGGTTATGATTACGCGAATGCTCCGATTGTAATCGCTGTTGCGGCGATCGTTATTTTGTGGTACAAGAAACGTCGAAAGGGCTGAGGGCGTTAGGCCATGAGATCCGGCAGGATCTCTCCATCTACCTGTCGTTTAAAATGAACGGAAACGCAGTCCTTGTCCAAGAAGCCTGCACACCGGACAGACATCAACGGGATCCTGTCGGCAGGGTGCAGATCGTCTTGCCGCCCGGGACCGCACAGTTTATGGAATAACCGGTCATCCCGACCGTTAATCAGGCAGAGCGAAGTTTGGTTCTGCATAATCATGTGTTCGATGACCCGGGTAAACTTGTCGCTGATTCCATGGAATCGACGAATCACCCCGTCATCAGAACCGGAGGTAACCTCATGCATACCACGGACCGTGCTTTGAATATCGACCCCCGTATCGAAGATCCGGACAAATTGAAACCGCTCTCCCGCCGCGGATTCATCGGCCGGCTGGTGGGTGGGGTGGCCGGGGCGACGGCGTTTCTGTCCATGAGCCCGAAAACCTACGGGGCCCCGGCAGAGGAGATGTTTGATATGGCCGGCGGCGCACCCGCGGACGATGAGACATACTGGGAGCGTGTGGCTGATCAGTTTTTGATCCGTAAAGGCGTCTCGTACATGAACACCGGTACCCGCGGCGTCTCGCCAAGGAGCGTGCACCAGGCGCAGATCGAAGCCGTAGAAAGGGTCAACAGCGACCCGAATATGACCTGGTCGACGTACTTTTTCCCTGCCATGAATGAAATCCGGGAGAAGATGGCTGCCTTCGTGGGGGCAAATATCGATGAAATCGCCTTTACAAACAGCACCACAGATGGTATGGGACTCGGCTTCATGGGAATAGAACTGAAACGCGGTGATGAGATCCTGACGACCAATTACGACTACGGATGGGTGAAGAACATGATGAAGTACCGGGCGAAGCGGGACGGCCTGGCACTTAAGATGGTGGATATATCCGAGCCCAGGTTCCGTACCCTTGAAAATTCGCAGGAAGTCGTCAACGCTGTCGAAGCCGGGATCACGCCCAAGACCCGGTTTCTCACCATCTGCCACATCAACTACACCGACGGGTTCGTCATGCCGGTCAAGGAAATATGTGACCTGGCACGGGCGAAGGGCATCATCACGCTGATCGACGGTGCACAGCCGCCGGGCATGATGAAGCTGGATCTGCACGAGTTAGGATGCGACATGTACGCGGCGGCCGGTCACAAATATATGCTGGCGGCACAGCATACCGGTTTCTTATACGTGCGGGAAGACGCCGCAGACCGGGTTCAGCCGCTCGTCTACACCGGATCGCCCGATTCGGACATGTCAGGGGCGGGCAAGTTGGAGCAACGCGGCTCATCGAGCTATTCGGACCGCATAGCCATGGGCGCAGCGCTCGATTTTCACAACCATCTCACCCGCGAGGCCGTAGAAGCCCGCCTTCGCTATCTTACGCAGCGGTTGATCAAGGGTCTGAAGGCTGTGGAAGGGGTGACCGTCTACGCATCGGACAATCCACGTAATTCCTGCGCCCTCGTCTCATTTTCCATCAGGGACAAAAAACCGTCGGATATTGTTGGAAGCATGTGGTACGGTCCCAACTGGAACGGTCCCAACACCTACCTCCGGACCGTGAGCGCTTCCGGTGATTTCAGTGCCGTCCGTGCCTCGCTGCATGTTATGGTGACGGCAAAACAGGTTGACGCGCTGATTGACATGGTCGGGTTTATGGCCAAGGGGTGATCGGATGCTGCGAAACCTCTGTTCCAGCCATTTCACCCGCGGCGCACGAGAAGGCAGCAGAAGACCAATTCGTGTTGAATGTTTCCCCGGGACTTTTACGCCGTGCCAGCCGCAACGGGTCATCCAGGCGCATGGCTTAATCAATCCATGGAGGGTATGGTGAAACAGTTATGCATATTACTGGCGTTTGTGTCAGCAGCGGCATGGACAGTCACCGCTGATTCCGAGAAGCAGTTAAACGATGAGGAGGTCCTGGATAAATGGCTTGGAATGTGGAGGTATCACCTCGTTTCTGAGTCCGCGGCGTGGTCGCCCATACCTGGGGAACATTCGGGAACTTCGAGCACCGAGTGGATTCTCGACGGCCGTTTTCAGCAGACATCCAGTAAAGATGATGGCACTGAAACACGGGAGATAAGGCGCTATGATGCAACAAACAACAAGTATCACAAGTGGACATTCAATTCTTACGGCTCAGACAGTTTCTGGATTGGCGGGTGGGATGAAGAAACCTCAACCATGACGTGGCAATACGTAGATTTCGGCCTCGGTATTACAGGAGAGATAGTAGATCATTTCAGCAGCCCCGGAAAATACAAAACGAGGCTCGTCATTAAAGACCCCAAGGGAATCAGGCTGATTGAGATCCTTAACGCGGAAAGATCTCCCGACAGGGCTGCCGGCCAGCGACCTTCGAGATTTGCCTGCGAAGACCTTCCTGCCGGAAAGAGCAGGTCTGCCCTGCAGCTGAAGAAACGATAACAGGGTTGTTTAAAGGGAAGAGGCGGTATCGGCGCCGACCCGGGCGATCAACTGCAGACGCCGGGCGAAAATGGGGGACACCATGACGACCGGCGAACGATTTGACGCCCTCGACAAGTCCGCACGCCGGCAGCGCGTTAAGGGGGTTGACACCGTAAAATATAAAGGTAGATTAACCACACAGCGGCGGGTAATCTGCGGCGATGAACGGGGGCCGGAAAGTGCCGATTTCCCAGGCAGCCCTTCCCAAGTCCTTTTTTGGAGGACCTACAAAAACCTTTCGAATGGTTGAATTGCCAGTACATGCGCGTGACGCCGGTCGAAGGGAGTCAGGCAAACAGCATTCAGAGAAGCCTTAAATGAAACCTGACGGGAAAAGTCCACTTGACTCGCTGTATTTTCAATACCCGAGTTACCCCTTCCTTGCACCACCGGAAATGCGGGGTGAGCATCGGAAATACCCGGTCGTCATCGTGGGTGCAGGTCCCGTGGGACTGACGGCGGCACTTGAATTAGCAAGGCGTGACATCCCTGTAGTGGTCCTGGACGATAAAGCGACCATTAATGATGGAAGCCGGGCGATCTGTATTTCTCGATACAGCTTTGAAACACTGCAGCAGCTGGGCGTTTCAGCGCGCTTCGAAGTGAAAGGACTGGGCTGGACGCATGGACGCTGCTACTACAAAACAGAACAGATTTATCGACTGGAAATGCCGCACTCTGAGAACGAACGTTTCTACCCGATGTACAACATCCAGCAACAGTATACCGAGAAATACCTGGCAGACGCGGCAATCGCCAGCCCCAATATTGAAGTCAGATGGCGCAGTAAAGTCACAGGAATAACAAACCAGGCAGACCTTGCAACACTGAACATTGAAACCCCCGAAGGAAACTACCCGCTTATTGCCGATCATGTACTGGCTGCCGACGGTGCGCGTAGCGTTGTCAGAAACGGATTGGGTGTTGAGCTGCAGGGGGAAGCCTATGAAGGCCGCTACCTCATAGCCGACATACTGATGAAATCGGATTTTCCCACCGAAAGGCGGGCATTTTTCAGCTGTCCGGCACTTGGCGGCACCACGCTGCTGATTCACAGGCAGCCCGATGATATCTGGAGAATAGACTATCAGGTTGACGGCCATGCCGACGAAGCCCTTAAAGAAGAGAATGTCCGTTCCAATATTGAAGCCGTACTTAAGTTCATCGGTGAAACAGGCCCGTGGGAACTCGAATGGTGGAGCCTCTATAAAGCAAGCACTCTTTGCCTGGATGACTACAGACACGGCAGAGTCACATTTATTGGAGACTCGGCTCACCTGGTACCTATCTTCGGTGTAAGGGGCCTTAACAACGGTATCGCCGACGCCGTCAACGCTGCCTGGAAGTTAGCCTATGTAATAAAAGGCTGGGCTCGGGAGGGAATTATGGACAGCTATACACCCGAACGCCGGGGCGCGACCTTAGATGTTTTCCAGAATGCAGGAAAAAGTATGCGCTTCATGACACCCCCGACAAGAGGATATCAAATTCTCAGAGACGCGGTTTTGTCATTAACCGCAAACCATGAATTCGCACAGCCATTTGCTGATCCGCGCCAGGTCAGCCCATACACTTATCACGATAGCCCGTTAACGTACCACACGGCCGATGACAGGGCGTTTATCGGTGGCGTCACAGCGGGTGCGGCGTTGGTTAATCGAAAAACAGGCGGAGACACCTACCTGTTTGATTTCCTGGGTCTGGGGTTTTCGGGACTTTATTTTTGTGCACAGGGTCCCGTTCCCGATGCACTCATCAACAGTTTATCCAGACTGGCTGCCGGCAGTGAGTCATTCAGCCTCATCGTTATCGCTGAAAACGGATTTCATACATCAGATGCCATGGTGATCGAAGACACAACCGGTAATATTTCTGGATTCTACGGCGCGCAGGATGGAAGCTTTTATTTAGTCAGGCCGGACAGACACGTATGCGCACGGTGGTTAACGCTCGACGTTGATGAAATCGGCAAGGCATTCCGGGTAGCACTGGGTGGAGCCAAAACATGAATAACGGGATGAAATTCGAAAATCTGGAAAAAGTCTACGACTTGCTCGCACGGGCCATAGACGAAGTTGGACCCGCCAATGAGGCGATATTTCTCAGTAAAGTCTGCCTGGTTCTGTCCCACGCTATCGACGACATAGATTTCGTGGAGGAGGCAATCCATACAGCTACCCAGGACATAAGCCCGAAGATTTCAAGCCCTGCCGGTCACCAGCGAAAGTAAAGTGGTACACGTATCAGCTGTTGAGTAATCGGTAACAGGGCCCGTGAAAATGATGGATCCGTATAACCTGCACTGTTTACGAGACTTCGGCACTGTCGGTACAGGCGCCACGCGGAACGATTTAATTGGAACATCGTTTTAAAACAGACAACCTGTATTTTCAAAGGAATGATATCATGCCTGAGACCTCAAATATCACACACGCTGTCACCGTTGATTCCCCCATGTCGCCCCCTGCCTGGGCATTATGCGAATTGGCATTGATCAGGCAGCAGTCAGAAGCGATTCAACAATTTTACGACCACTACTTCGATGATCGAGGATATCTTTTGTGCGTCCCCCGATGGGGTGGTGACGACGGTCCTGACGATGCCGCCGAGAATTTTGCAAACTGGCCTGAGCTCCATGCTCTTGGAGGAGATGACCATGTACTTGAACTGTACAAAAAAGCATGGGATGGTCATTTGCTTCAATATACCGAAGCCAAAACCAGGGATGTAGAATTTGCCCGGGACGGAATGTATTTTAAAGAATTCCCCACTATGTTTGACTGGATGCACAACGGAGAGGGCTTCACGGCCTTTTTCTTGCAGGGTCTGTCGGATCCCTATGACAAAAAATACCAGGATCGCACCCGGCGCTTCGCTGGTTTTTACATGGGAGAAGATTCTATCGCCGACAATTATATTCCGGAGCACAGGGTCATAAAAAGTATGTTTAACGGGAGCAGAGGCCCCATGCTCCGTAAAGCAACCGGGCTCGACTGGGCCGGTGACCCCATAGAAGTAGAAGGGCGATTCAAACTGGGGCATGGAGAACGCAATTACCAGGAAATGGTAAGCCATTTCAAAGATTACAACGATGTGTCCGGTGACCATCCCCTGAATATGGGCGTCACCACCATGGCCATTAACGCCTTTATGATTCAAGGTGAAGATAAATACTATTCCTGGGCAAAAGATTACCTGGACGCCTGGGTAGAACGTACAGAGGCAAACAACGGAATCATCCCTACAAATATCGGACTGGATGGTACGATAGGCGGGACCTGCGACGGTAAATGGTATGGCGGGGTTTATGGATGGGGATTTTCAACCATTGTTCCCCAGACCGGAAACATTGCCCACAGGCCCTATTTCGTGTATCGGGCTTACCTGAGTTTCGGGAACGGCTTACTTTTGACGGGAGATCAGACCTATGTAGACACGTGGCGCGGCGTGCTTGAAAAGGTCAATGAAAACAGAGTTGAGAAAAACGGACAGACGCTATATCCCCGCATGCACGGTGACCAGGGGTGGTATGATTATCAGCCGGAGCCTATGACCGCGGGAGAGCTGGAGATATATTACTGGTCCATGAAACCGGCGGATCTTGAACGGCTTCCCATGGAGGGCTGGGTGGCCTTCCTGGAAGGCGAAAATGCCGACTATCCCCTCGAGGCGCTGCAAAAAGACATGGAGTTGGTCCGCGCGCGGATAGCCGGAATGAGACAGGATACCACCTCGGCCGACACCCGGTTGTCGGATGACATGAATGGCCTGAATCCAGCTGCGGTCGACAGCCTGATACAATTAATGCTGGGGGGTCTTCCCACGCGGCATTCCGGCCATCCGCTTCACTGCCGATTTCGATATTTCGATCCGGCCGGACAACGGGCAGGCATGCCCGAAGATGTTGCGGCCCTGGTGGAAAGTTTGAGTCACGACGAAGCCACGCTCACCTTGATAAATACCAACCAGGTGTCATCACGAACGGTTGTCGTCCAGGGCGGAGCATACGCGGAGCACCAGATCAACAGCGTGTCATGCCAGTCCAACGTGGAGCTGATCAACCACACATTTTTCACACTTCATCTGAAACCGGGATGCGGCGGTAAATTAACGATTAAGATGGATCGCTATGCCAACAGGCCCACGCTTACCTTTCCCTGGGACAGGTAAGGCATGATTCCAGCGGCATATGCCTGTACCGCATCGGCCGCGGCAGCGGACATAGAGACACTCAGCGGATGACGCTGGTGAAGCAGGTTTTCTCCCGATGTTCAATTTGCTGCCAATTGAAACTGATAAGGCAGGCATGCAAGTCGTTTTATGTCAATAGGTTGTGTTTTTATTAGATGTAATAATCGAACCGGTTTTGAAAAACCGAATAGAACCATGGAGATAGGAAAACATACCTGGTACACGGCAAAAATCCATAAGTGGATTAAAGCACGCCTGAAACTGCCCTTTACAATACCGTTTCAATAAATTTCTCCAACCCCCTCAACCATCTGCCTGGCCCAACTGCGAACATACTCGGACGGATCCTGATCCAGCGTTTTGAAAACAGGAAACGCATCCCTTTTCTCATCCGGTATGATTTTCAAAAGCGCCATCATGACGTTTTCCCGAAATCCGTCTTCCGACAACGACCACCGGGTTACCGGGCGTCTGTCCTCGAGGGCGGCCATCAAGGCGGGAATGGCTTTTTCAGCCCGCACCCCGATATTTCCAAGAGCCTCTGCGGCATTTCGTCTCACCCATTCGTTTTCATCCTTCAGCGCCTTACCGAGCATTTCTGTTGCACGATGGGCTGGTGCCCCCATGATTCCCAGGGTAGCAGCCGCGGCTGCCCTTACCCGTTCATTGGGATGGGTCAGATGCTGGCCAACCAGATCAACGGCAGGGCTGCCCATTGCAGCCAAACCGAAAAGAACATCGAGCTGACTGGGATTGGTAAAGTCTCCCTTATTCAGATTGGTCTCCCATCTTAACTCAGCTTCAGCGATCATGGCTTTCATCAGGTCAGGCAGGGCATTTTTGCCGAGGGTACTCCTTCTGTAATACTCGTTCACCCGCAGGCGGTGGCTACCACCCGATTCAGCGACTGAAGGTCGAACTTCATTATCGGGTTCGTCTCCATCCAATTCGGGAACAGGAACAGCGGATTCGCCGAGATACCAGCGCCAGATATGCCGACAGACGTCGTTATGCTGAAGCACCTCATGACCTGAATGAGCCCAGTGAGGCGATGTGGCGTGCCATGCCGGTTCCGTGGGTTCCTGCGTTCTGACGCCTAAGAACTTTATCATGAACCGCGTGTCCGTACTCCGGTTCTCCGTCGCCCGATGCCAGATTTCGTAATGGGTGATTACCACGGTTCCACCCTCACAGCAAAGTGTCAGCTCGTCCAGATCCGCCTGGGGAGACCCATAAAATTGGGAACCTGGTTGAACGGCCGTCGGCCCCATCTCCGAGGTCACGGCGTGGGGATAGTACAGGATTAATACAAGGCGCGGATGATGACCCCGAATGTTGCCGCCCGCGGGATAATCCTTATGTATATCCTGCGCTTTTGCGCCGGGGAGATGGTTGTGACAATGCCGGTGGCGATGAATCAGATAACGCGGCCCGAGAATACTCGTGAGGGCACCGGTCACAACGGGGTCTTGGAAAATCGTCTTCAGTTTCGGGACACGGGCCAGAATGTCGTTGCCGGGATTATCGTGTTCTGCAAGCCAGGCGGCCAGCGCTCTGCATATATCATCGTGTGTCGATGCGGGTAAGGAGGACTTAACGGACAGCATGCCGTTATAGATAAAATCCTGCATTTGGCTGTCTGTCAGGAGAGTTGTGTCGGTCATCATAATATACCTTCTCATGTTATATCGTTATACACACCATGTCTCAATCAAAACGGGATTGCCGATACTTGAAAAAACCCCTTGATTACAGGGCGCCCTGAAGCCTGACAATAAACTTACAGCAGATACACAAGGCAATGGATTATGTTTAATGACGATTTGACCATAAACAAACACAATCCCGCGAAAAAGGTGCGTCATCCTGAAGGTGCCCCCAAAACATGTGGCCCGTGCGGCGTATTATCCTGTGGGGAATATCATGAGAGATGGCAAGCCTTTTGTGTCCGATTATAGGACAGGAGCCCGGGAAGTGTTCGTTGAATGCCGTGAAAAATGGCTTACCGGCAGATGATCATTGCCGGGGCATCCAGTCCGTTGATGATCGGCATCCCGCATACAGCAGCCAGTCCGGCTTCAGCCATTCCATCGTTCTCATTATCCGCGAAATCCCTCCAACCCGTCGAGGGCCGATCCACGGGGGACGTCGAATCCTTTGCTGCGCATATAATCTTCTATGGCCACCAGGGCGAGCGTCATATAGTCTTCGGACACGTTCGATCCGAAATGCGCGATTCTGAAAGGCACCCCTACCAGAAGGTCGTACCGACCGGACAGAAAATTCCTCGGTTCCTGCCAGTGGACCCCGTCCGGAAACACCACGCTGGTCAGCAGAGGCGCGTATTCATCTTTCACCAGCCTGCCCAGGTTCATATTCTGCAGCCCGTGCCGCAAGAACCTGCCGAGACGCTGATAA
>CAJXCW010000061.1 GCA_913051705.1 uncultured bacterium | reverse complement strand
AACATTACTTCTTCTCATGCCCCATGTGCATTGGCTTTTGGGTGGGCGTATTTCTTTGGGGAGTTAATGCATTTACAGAACTATTTACTTTTGGACACAACCCTATAGACGCGCTTCTGCTGGGATGTCTAAGTTCGGGCACTTCATATGCCCTAAATATGATCATCTGTGATGATGGTATACAAATAGGAAGAGGAGAAAGTCATGACTAAATGGATGTTACAACCCGTTCGACGATGCTGCAAAGGCAGCTGACTATTTAAGAGGATATCAAGATGGCACGCAGAAAGCACATAAAAAGAATAGACCCCAAGCACTTCTTGCACGAAACCACAAATCGTGTGG
Source organism: uncultured bacterium (assembly GCA_913051705.1). GTDB lineage: Bacteria > JAAXHH01 > JAAXHH01 > JAAXHH01 > JAAXHH01 > CAJXCW01. The sequence goes on along the minus strand of CAJXCW010000061.1, from coordinate 22,719 downwards.
AGCGTCGGGAGCTGGACGAGGGTTGCCCCCATGAAGAGGGCGGTGAAGAGATCAAAGTAGAGTTAGGTGTCATCGATTTCGAAATCCGCGAAGAACTTAACTTCCGGGCTGGTATCATCCTCTCGCCGCTCGGCCGGTTCAACCTGTCGCACGACGGACCGGTCAACGAGCTTACGGATCGTCCACTGGTCACGACGGAACTGATCCCCTCCACGCTCTCAGAGCCCGGCATGGGCTTCTGGGGCTCCTTCTATCCGTCCGCCAAATCACGGATCACCTATGAACTGTATGCCGTCAACGGCTTCAACGACGGGCTGATCAACGGGGCGGAGACCCGAACCAATCAGGGCAAACCCAGCCTGGCCGAGGACAACAATACGGTACCCGCTGTGGTGGGACGCGTTGCCTTCAGTCCGCTGAGCGGCCTGGAACTGGCCAGTTCATTTCATGTAGGTCAGTATAACGTATCCACCCAGGAAGGCGGCTCGATTGCCGACCGGGAGTACCTCAAAATCATCGCGACCGACTGGGAATACCGCCGTAATAGATTTCACTTTGTCGGAGAATACGCCTATGCCAGCATCGGACTACCCACCGGCTTTCAGGGTTTTCTGGCCGACAGTCAGCAAGGGTACTACGTTCAGACGGGCTACCGCTTCCTGACCGGACTCTCCTCTACCTTTCCGCAATCGAGCCTCACCGGCATCGTGCGCGTCGGCAGCGTTGATTTCGACACCGCGACCAAAGGAGATTCACACCGCCGCGTCACCCTCGGCCTCAACCTCCGTCCGATCGAGGACACGGTCTTCAAGTTCGACTACCAGATCAACACCGAACATGATCCCCTGAATGTCTCCACACCGGGCCGGGCGTTTCTGTTCAGTGTGGCGACGTATTTTTAATGGGTGCCTCCTGAAATGGATTATCTATCACGTTATGAAAATTCAACGAAGCTTTTGAACTGGCTGATCTTTACCAGGAAAGTGGTATTCTTACCTCGAATTTTTACGACGATGGCCTGCATATAGCACTGGCCACTTTGGCTGAGGTCAATTTACTTGTCAGTTGGAATTTCAGGCATATAGTCCACTATGACAAGATCCGGCGATTTAATGCTGTAAATTTGGAGCAGGGTTATAAATCCCTGACCATTTACTCCCCGCGAGAGGTTGCTCGATATTTCTTTGAAAACGAAATGCTGATCCAGCTCAACATCATGGCGGCCCGCGTCATGGACCGTCCCATTCCGTCTGTATACGGCAATGAAGCCTCGTCATTACGCATTGTTGATATCCTTAGATATTATCCGTCCGGGTTGATTCGCGGCTTTTTTCACCGGACGTACCATCGTTATATTCTCCGGGATTTCAGTATCATCGTGCCGTTATATCTGGCGGGTTTTTCGATGTTCATGTTCGGGGTTGTTTTCGGGGTCTATAACTGGTATTATTTTTCCGTGGTCGTCCAACAGGCGGCGCCGGCCGGCACTATTTTGCTGGCGGTCCTTCCATTGATTCTTGGATTTCAGATGCTTATTCAGGGGTTGTTGATCGATATTTTACAGTCGCCCAGAGCGGATTCGGTATTGAAAAGACGATGAGGGATTTTTATGGATATTAATATTCTTGTAGATATAGCGGAGCAGGCGGGGCAACTGACGCTTAAGTATTTCGGTCAGAATCCGGAAGTGTATACCAAAAGCGATCAGTCGCCGCTTACGCCGGCGGATCTGGAGGCGGAGGGGTACATTATTGAGCATCTGAAGGCATCGTGGGCGCACATCCCTATCGTTTCCGAAGAGGCGAATGATCATGAGGCCTTACAGAGCCAGCTTGTGGATAAGGCGGCTTTTTTTCTGGTTGATCCGTTGGACGGTACCAAAGAATTTCTGAATAACAGGCCGGAATTCACGGTGAACATCGCGTTGATTGATGGCGGTGTTCCGGTTGTGGGCGTTGTGCATGCACCCGCCCTTGAGACCACGTATTATGCAGAACGCGGGCAGGCCGCCTTGAAGAAAACAGCGCGGGGAACAGAGAGAATATTTTGCAGCCGGCACGATGGCGAGGGCGCCTTGAGTGTCCTTGCCAGTCGATCTCATCGGGATGAGAAGACCGAGCAATTTTTGAACAGGATCAATTTGCAGGAAACGGTAGCCATCGGCAGCTCATTGAAATTCTGCCTCCTGGCGGAAGGCAAAGCGGATCTGTATCCTCGATTCGGTCCGACGATGGAATGGGACGTAGCCGCCGGAGATTGCGTCTATAGAAACGCCGGCCATGAGGAGGTTAATCCGAGCCCCTTTGTGTATGGTAAATCTGGATTTCGGAATGGACCGTTTCTTATCGGAGCGATATCTCCATCGACCAGGGTTTTGTTTGATTCGCTGGCGGATGGTAAATAGAATGAGCAATAAAAAACAAGAGGCGAAAAAGCCGTTTGTACTCTGGTTTACCGGATTGTCCGGTTCGGGGAAAAGTACTATCGCGGAAGCGGTGAGTGATTTGTTAAACCGGAAGAACATTAAATTGGAAGCGCTGGACGGCGACCGCATCCGGGATGTGTTTCCCAATACAGGGTTTGACAAAGAAGCCAGAATAGCGCACATAAAGCGGGTGGGATACCTGGCCGGGATGCTGGAGAAAAACGGCATCTCCGTCGCGGTCTCTCTGGTGTCCCCCTATACAGAAGCACGAGCATTTGCTCGGGAGTTATGCAGCCGTTTTATCGAAGTCTATGTATCCACCTCATTGGAGATCTGTGAAGCCAGGGATGTAAAGGGCCTGTATCAAAAAGCCCGTCGCGGTGAAATCAAGCAGTTCACAGGCATCGACGACCCATACGAACCGCCAAAGCACCCCGAAATCACCATCGATACCTCAACGCAGTCAATCGATGAATCCGTGACCATAATCATGAACTATATAGAGAATTTTATTTGATTATGGCAGGTGGCTTGTAGCGGATAGCGGGTGGGTTTGTAAGGCCCTGCAAATCACTAAATCACCAATCACTAAACCACGGAGTGCTCGCATCGTGTCCAAAGGACACATGCCATCACCATTTCTGACATGCCCCAATATTCCATATCACATCTACAGCAATTAGAGGCGGAAAGCATTCACATCATGCGGGAAGTGGTCGCTGAGTTCGAGCGACCGGTGATGCTGTATTCGGTCGGCAAGGATTCGTCGGTCCTGTTGCGTCTGGCGCAAAAAGCGTTTTATCCGCAGAAGCTGCCGTTTCCGCTCATGCATATCGATACCGGTTATAAGTTTCAGGCCATGTACACGTTCCGTGATCAGATGGTCAAGGAGCTGGATGCGGAACTGATTGTCTATCGAAACGAACCGGCCATTGCCGACGGCGCCAATCCGTTTGATCTCGGTACGCAGCGGTGTTGCGGGTTACTGAAGACCCAGGCCTTGCTGGAAGGCCTCAATTCCCGGAACTTCGACGCTGCCCTGGGCGGCGCCCGCAGAGAGGAGGAGAAATCCAGAGCCAAAGAACGCATATTTTCCTTCAGAGATCAGTTCGGCCAGTGGGACCCGAAAAATCAGCGGCCTGAATTATGGAATCTATACAACTGCCGGGTCTCCAAAGGGGAATCGATTCGCGTGTTTCCGATCTCCAACTGGACGGAACTGGATATCTGGATGTACATCCATAAAGAAAACATCCCGGTGGTCCCCATGTACTTTGCCGAAGAACGCAAAGTCGTGGTCCGGGGCGACATGATTATTCCGTTAGACGGCGATGCACGTATTTTTCCCGGAGAAACACCGCAGCAGATGGTGTGCCGCTTCCGCACCCTGGGATGCTCGCCCTGCACCGGTGCCGTGCGCTCCACGGCAACGACGGTAGAACAGATCATCGAAGAAATGATGGTAGAACGCATCTCCGAACGATCAACCCGCATCATCGACCACGACCAGGAAGGGTCGATGGAACTGAAGAAACGAGAGGGGTACTTTTAGATCCGAGTTGATGGATCCCCGCTTAAAGCCTGCGGGGATGACACCCTTTTTACCTTTTGTCGTGTACTATACTCTTAACACTCTTAATACCCTTAGCTCTTAACTTTAAACTCATGACCGATATACAAACCTTTCTCCAACAGAACGAAGAAAAAGAGCTGCTCAGATTCAGTACGGCGGGTAGCGTGGACGACGGCAAGTCTACGCTCATCGGACGGTTGCTGGCGGACTCCAAGAATATCTATGAAGATCAATTGGAAGCCTTACAGAAATTGGTCAGGAAAGACGAGGCGCCGGATCTGGCGTTGCTGCTGGACGGGCTTAAAGCAGAGCGTGAGCAGGGTATTACCATTGATGTGGCCTATCGCTATTTTTCTACGCCGCACCGCAAATTTATAATCGCCGATACGCCGGGCCATGAACAATATACCCGGAACATGGCCACCGGCGCTTCAACAGCCAACCTGTCCATTATTCTGGTCGACGCCCGGAACGGGGTTATCACTCAATCAAAGCGCCATGCGTTCATTGCGTCCCTGCTGGGCATTGATCACCTTTTGGTGGCTGTAAACAAAATGGATCTGGTAGAGTATAAAGAAACGATATTTGATGAAGTAAAAGAGGCCTTTCTGGATTTCGCCGCCAAACTGAATGTCAGTGATATCAGGTTGGTGCCGATCAGTGCATTGAACGGTGATAATGTGGTCGAGAAAAGCGACCGGATGCCATGGTACCACGGCCAGACGGTGCTGGATATTCTGGAAGAAGTTCAGTTTCTGAGCGACCGCAATCTGGTTGATTTCCGTTTCCCTGTACAGTATGTCATTCGACCGAATCAGGATTTCCGTAGTTATGCAGGCACGGTGCTGTCCGGCATGGTCCGGCCGGGCGATGAGGTGCTGGTCCTGCCTAAACAAATTCGCACCAGGGTCAAAGCGGTGGTCAGCTTCGACGGCGATCTCGATTCGGCTTTTCCGCCTATGTCCGTTTCCTTGCAGTTGGAAGATGAAGTCGATATCAGTCGGGGCGATATGATTGTGCATCCGAAAAATCTGACACATACGGAGCAGCGGTTCGAGGCCATGCTGATCTGGATGGACGAAATACCTATGGATCCTGCCCGGCATTATCTGATCAAACATACGACACAGACCTCACGCGCCAGCATTGATCATATCGACTACAAGGTGGATGTCAATACCCTCCATAAAAACAAGGCCTCTAATTTAGAACTTAATGAGATCGGCCGGGTGGCGCTGACATCCAACAGGCCACTTTTCTTCGATCCTTACCGTAAAAACCGCCTGACCGGTAGTTTTATCCTGGTGGACTATCTATCGAACAATACGGTGGCCGCAGGCATGATCATAGACCGATTACCCGAAGTGCGGGTACCCAAAGATCTGGATTCAACCTCCGAGTCTGAGGCGATTACGGTCAGGCAGCCCAGCCGGATATCTGTGAAGGCGCGGGAGACGCATTATGGCCAGAAACCCTGTACCATCTGGCTGACGGGTCTGGTCGGCTCCGGTAAATCAGAAATCGCCTATGCCCTGGAACACATGCTCCACGCGCAGAATTATACCGTCGTGGTGCTGGACAGTGCTACAGTGCGGGGTGGTTTGAGCCGGGACCTCGGTTTTTCCGCTGCGGATCAGGCCGAGAATTTAAGGCGCGTCGCTGAGTGCGCCCGTATTTTGAATGATTCTGGTATGATTGCTATTTCAGCGTTTTTATCTCCCAGTAAGCAGGCCAGGCAGCAGGCGGCCGAGTTGATCGGTTTGGACCGCTATCTCGAAATTTATCTGGACGCCTCCCTGGATTGGTGTAAAGAGCAGGACCACACCGGCTGTTACGAGCAATCTGAGAAGGGCTTGCTCAAGAATCTGGCCGGTGTGGATTATCCTTACGAAATACCGCATGCTCCGGCGTTGACCATCCCGAGAGAATCCGAATCCGAAGGGCAGTCGGTGGCTGATATCATGACGCTGTTAAAGGATAGAGGATTCTTGCTCAAGGAATAGAACGCGTCATTCGAGCGCCATCATTATGCGTATTGCTGTCCTGGCTGATCCGATTGATAGCCAGGACGGCGGGGTCCATGTTTACACACGGAATCTTGTGGAGGCCCTGTTAAAGTATCCAGGCCATCATGAATATTTTCTCATCCGTGCCAGATCGCATCCCCACATAGAAGGGGTGGAAACCATCGTGGTCCCTCACATCCCCGGGTTCGGTGCGCTCCGATTGTTTGTCCTCATTCCCCGAATGATCATACGCCACCGGATAGATTGCGTCATTGAACCGGCCCATTTCGGCCCGTTCAACCTGCCGAAGCATGTCGCACGGATTACCTTTATACACGATATGACCCCCGTTCTGTTTCCGCATTTACACCCCTGGGTGAGTCAGGCGCTCCAGCGTGTGTTCTTTCCACGCATCATGAGACAGGCCACGCGCCTCATCACCAATTCACAACATACCACGCAGGACGTCGGCAGGTTATTTCCCGGGACGAAGGATAAAGTGATCGCCAATTATCTGGGCGTCGAATCCATTTTTCATCCGACGTCGCCAGAAGCACATCAAGTCCTTTCGAGATCCCGAGCCGGCCGAAATAGCAATACGTAAAATACTCTGGAGGGTCATGCCGGTAGTCGTTTAATGCCGCATAATCGATGCCATTGTAAATCACTACGATCTTCGATTCCGGGACGGTATGCCGTGCCAACCGATCTCCGGTGAAATGGGATACCGCGATGAACCGGTCGAACGGCAGATGGACCAGGATCTGCTCAAACAGGTAATGGTCCATTTTCTGTATCCATCCGAAAAATGGCAAACGAAACCACAGGCGTCCCCAGATTTCGTGAAAAACCACTATGATTTTTTCTATGCACATAAGCCGCTATCCAGGCCGGAAAGGCGGCATTATAAGAGGTCGTGAGGATAAGGTCATACTGCGATCTAAGGCGCCACAGCGGCAGGAGACAGAACAGGGTAAACAGATATCTACTATGTATGGTAATCCTTTGTATATCAACGCTGTTTATACATTCGAACGCTTTGCTATCCTCTCTGCCTGAGGTCCCCACATGGACCTTATGGCCGAGCCTGACCAGTCCCTCACAAACGGATTTAAACAGCGTTTCGACCCCACCTATGCTGGGATGATAATTCTCCAGAACCACCAGAATATTCATGGCGTTATCCAAGTGTACAGGCCATATCGTATAGAAAGTATAACGTAAGTAAATGGCGTACGTCGTCACACTTCACGTAACCCGGATTATTATAATGCAGACCATTCTGTTATGCAAGACGATCATCAGGAAAGAAGATACCCAGGGTATTCGGATTGGCCCTGTTCAATGGTATCGAGTCCATCTCAAAGGAAACCGAGCAGTGGAAGTTGCTTCTGAGGTATTAGGCAGAGGAAACAAGGGATAACAACAGCCGACTATTATTCACGTATTTGAAACTTGATACTTCTTCATCCCGCCGCTGTGCGGAACAGAGCTTCAACGTCGACGGCGAGTTCATCGATATCGTTCTGATCCCACAGATTCTGTAATTGGGCATAAGCCGCGATCTTTGCAGACTCGTTGCCGGTCATAATAGCCCGGATCAAAGCCTGTGCCGCTTTTGCCCCTTCTTCCAGGTTATCGAAATCCTTACCGGCTATTTTTTCCATGAAGACCTCCTAGAATTATAGTAGTCGCAAATACCATGCCTACATGTATACCTTTTATCGGATGCCCCTTATTTTTTGTTATACCTACTTAAAATTACAATAACCATGGATTTCATATTCAAATTAATAATATTTCCTGTCTAATCAGGAACATGTGATATGAAAATATTTTACCATCCACGAACATTTTTTCATACCTCAGGCAACATTTGCCGATGATATGAACATCTTGCCTGATAGGATCGTGTCCTCTTTATAAAAACGTTGTTAAAAAGACAAAGGTTCCATTTCAAAGAACCATCTGCGCACACGCTCTACCCGACATAACAAGACGGTTCGCCATAAAACTATGGTGGGCGCGCCCATCAGTATTTCCCCTCCCTCCTTTCCGTCTTTCGTCTTTTCGTCCTTGACGTCTTCAAAATCATGCCTTATATTCAAACAGCCGTTTGATTTAAACGGTCGATTGAAACGTTTGTTTGTTTTTTTCATATAAAATGCAACCTATTAAAAGGGCCGAGCATCTAATTTTTTGGAGGTATAAACCAAGGGGTTTGTATGGAAACGACAGATACGAAAACCCACCTGCTCGATGTCGCTGAGCATCTCTTCGCTGAGCATGGCATCGACGCCACCTCTCTCCGTAAGATAACCTCCCGGGCGAATGTCAACCTGGCTGCGGTACATTATCATTTTGGATCCAAGGAAGGCCTTGTCCAGGCCATCTTCGCTCGTCGGCTCGATCCGCTCAATGCAGATCGTCTCCGCCGTCTGAACGCCTCTGAGACGGCAGCCGGCGACACGCCACCTCCTGTGGAAGACCTTGTTGAAGCCTTTATAGATCCTGCACTTAAACGGTTACGAAAAAGAGAAAGCAAGCATTTCATGAAACTGATGGGGCGCATCTACAGCGATCCGTCGGAGATGCATGAGGTGATTCATACACGTTTTCTTGAAGTCGGCCGCCGTTTCATTACCGCATTCGGCCGTGCGTTGCCCCATCTGCCACATGAAGAACTGGTATCACGTTTCAAATTTCTGGTCGGTGCTATGGTCATGGTGCTGGTAGACCCTCTTTCACGCGAGAACGCCCCGCCAACGCTCGCTGAGACGCATTGTGATCTGATCACGAAAGAAACGCCGCTGAATCATTTTGTTACCTTCCTGTCTGCCGGCATGCGGGCGCCTTGCTCAGTACCGGCATCACCTAAAATACAGGATGAAGGAGTACCGTCATGAGGATGATATACGCTATCCTGACGGCATCGACACTGTTCCTGTCGTGTGCCTCCGCACCGAAAAGGCAGTCGTCCCCCGTGAAGAATCAAGTGCCGAACGCCTGGACAGCGGGATCAACGATATCGGATCGCCAAAGCATTAAAGTCTACTGGTGGCGCGATTTCCAGGATACTCAACTGGATTCGCTTATCACAAATGCTCTGAAATACAACTATAACTTGAAAGCGGCAGCCCAACGCGTACAGGCTGCTCGTGCCCAGGCGACTATTGTAGGGGCGCCGCTGTTTCCTCAGGTCAGCCTGGGTCTTAACGGGGCAAAACGTCATCAGAACTTTATCGGTTTTCCCATTCCGGGCAGTGGTGGTGGCGGTGTGCTAAGCACCACTGCGACGACCTATGGGCTCTCTACCAACTTGAATTGGGAAATCGATCTCTGGGGGCGTTTAAGGAATGACAAGGCCGCCGCATTGGCAGACTACCAGGGGGCTCAGGCAGATCATCTGGGTGCACGGCTGTCGCTGTCGGGACAGACCACCAAATCATGGTTTGCCGCCATTGAGGCCCGGCGGCAACTGGATCTGGCCCAGTCGACCCGTGACAATTTTCAGGCGGTGAATGATCAGATTCAGACCAGGTATGAAAGCGGCCTGCGTCCGCCGCTTGATCTGCGTCTTTCTTTATCGAACGTAGCCACCGCAGAGGCTGTTGTCGCTCTGCGGCGACAACAGTACGACGGGGCGGTCCGCCAGCTTGAAATTCTGCTGGGTCGATATCCTGCCGCTGAACTGGCTATCGCGCAGGATCTGCTGCCCATGCCCGCGCCGATTCCTGCTGGTTTGCCGGCGGATCTGATTGCCCGACGACCGGATTTGATGATTGCAGAACGACAGGTCGCCGCAGCGAATGCACGGGTCAAGGTCGCCAAACGCGCCCGATACCCGAGTATCAGTCTGACTAGTTCGGGCGGTACATCGAGCGCAAACCTCTCCAATCTGCTCAGCGGCGATTTCATCGTCTGGAGTTTCGCCGGAAACCTGCTGCAACCACTCTTCCAGGGCGGCAGACTACGTGCCGGTATTAAACTGGCGGAAGCCAACCAGGAACAAGCGTTGGCCGGCTTTGCAGAACAGGCCTTACGCGCCTATGGCGAGGTGGAATCTGCGCTCATGGCAGAAACCTACTTACGAGATCGGGAAAACGCCCTGCGCGAAGCCTCGGAGCAGGCCGTAGCCGCCAGAGAACTGGCGGAGAACCGATATACGCGCGGAGTCAGTGATGTCATTACCCTACTGGGTTCTCAACGACGGGCTTTCGAAGCGGAGGGGCAATACCTGACGGTGCGCCGCCAGCGGCTTGACGCCCGGGTGGATCTGTATCTGGCCCTGGGTGGAGGTTTTGGAGAGATTGACTGATGGCATGTGTCCAAAGGACACATGCCATCAACCGAAAGTGGAGTTATACATGATGAATCAAACTATGAAAATCATTCTCCCAGTGGGGATTTTAATCGGGTCGGTACTGATTGCTGCGGTGCTTGTGAACAGCCGCCCGAAGGTAGAAACCCGGGTACCCGAAATACCACCGCCGCTGGTTCGCGTTATGACGGCCGATACAGATACAGTACAGCTTGCCGTATTTTCACAGGGGGCTGTCATGCCCCGTACGGAAAGTGGCCTCTCTGCTGAGGTGGCAGGCCAGGTCGTCTATGTATCCCCGGCCTTTGCCTCCGGTGGCTTTTTTGAAAAAAATAATCTGCTTGTTCAGCTTGATCAGCGGGATGCCGAATTAGCGGTTATCCGCGCAGCAGCAGACACAGCCCGGGATGCAACGACCCTTCGCATTGAAGAAGAAGAAGCGCGGGTCGCTCTCCAGGAGTGGCAAGCCCTGGGGGATGGCAACCCGAACGCCCTTGTATCAAGAAAACCGCAATTGGCGCAAGCCCGTGCCAGAATAGAAGCTTCCAGGGCCGCCCTACGTCAGACCGAACTGAATCTAGAACGGACAGGGATCAGAGCGCCGTATGCAGGTCGTGTGCGACAGAAACTGGTTGACGTAGGACAATTTGTAAATCGTGGTAATCAGGTCGCTACCATCTATGCCGTCGATTATGCGGAAGTACGCCTCCCGGTGCCGGATGACCAACTCGCCTATTTCGCGGCACCCATGCATTTTCGAGGGGAGCAGTCGTCTTCCGGAGGGACGAATGTCACGCTTAATGCACGCTTTGCCGGTGAACGTTACCAGTGGACCGGCAGGCTGGTCCGCCTGGAGGGCGAGATTGATTCCCAAAGCCGAATGGTAATCGCTGTAGCCCGAATACAGAATCCATACGGTCGTGGAAATAATCCGAGCCGCCCTCCGCTCAGTGTAGGCATGTTTGTAGAGGCTGAGATCAGCGGTCACAAGATCGAAAACGTGATCGTCATACCCCGTGCAGCCATGCGTGGCTATGATCAGGTGCTGGTGGTCGATTCTGAAGAGCGGTTGCGTTTCCGGACGGTCGACATACTGCGGATGGAATCCAACAGGGCGATTATCAAGGGAGGCATCCAAAAAGGGGAACGTATTTGTCTTTCCGCCCTCGACACGCCGATTGATGGGATGTTGGTCCGGGTGTTCCAGGAAGAATCAACAACACCGACCGTTCAGGAAGGAGCAGCGCAATGAATAAGATGCTGTCCTGGTTCGCTAGAAACGGCGTAGCGGCTAATTTACTGATGTTGACCATCGTTGTGGGTGGTTTACTGACCATTTCATCCATAAAGATGGAGATTTTTCCGGAATTCGAGGCCGATCTGATTGTTGTTTCGGTACCCTATCTAGGTGCCGCCCCAGCAGAAGTGGAAGTAGGCGTTTGTGTTCGAATTGAAGAAGCAATACAGGATCTTGAAGGGATCAAAAAGCTCAGCTCTACAGCCTCTGAAGGGGTAGGTACTATCTCCATCGAGGTCGAATCCGGCTTTGACGGACGTAGATTATTAGAGGATGTCAAATCCCGGGTGGACGCCATCTCGACCTTCCCGGAAGAGACAGAAAAACCCATCATCCGGGAGATCATATTCCGGCGTCAGGTGATCAATGTGGCGGTATCCGGTAATGTGGATGAGGCGACCCTGAAAATCCTGGCAGAGCAGATTCGTGAAGATATTTTGGCTCAAACTGGTGTCAGTCAGGTGCAGTTGGCCAGCGTCAGACCATACGAAATTTCCATAGAGGTCTCCGAATCCGCCCTGCGCCGCTACGGCCTGACGTTCTCAGAGGTCGTCCAGGCGGTACGGAATTCCTCCCTTGATCTGCCCGGTGGGTCGGTCAAAACATCGGGCGGCGAGATATTACTCCGCTCCAAAGGGCAGGCCTATCGTGGTACGGAGTTTGATCAGATCGTACTGCGTTCTCGCCCGGACGGCACCCGACTTATGCTGAGCGATGTCGCCCGGGTCGTTGACGGCTTTGCAGAGACGGATCAATCTTCCCGTTTCGACGGCAAACCCACGGCCTTACTCCAGGTCTTTAGCGTAGGCGATGAAAACATTCTCGATATTGCAGGAGCCGTTCATACATATGTCGAAGAAAAACAGGCCCGTCTTCCGGATGGAATCAAATTAACCACCTGGCAGGATCAGTCCCGTATTTTTCAGGGCCGCCTCGATTTAATGCTCAACAATGGTCAGTTGGGGTTTCTTTTCGTATTCCTCTGCCTGGCGCTGTTCTTACGTATTCGCCTGGCGTTCTGGGTCGCTCTGGGTATTGTCATTTCGTTTCTCGGTACCTTCTGGCTTATGCCGCAGGTGGACACTTCCATCAATATGCTGTCGCTGTTCGCCTTTATTGTGGTACTTGGCATCGTGGTGGATGATGCAATTATCGTGGGTGAAAATATTTATGTTCATCAGCAAAGGGGTAAGGACGCGATTAACGCATCTATAGATGGGACCAGAGAAGTGTCTACCCCGGTTATTTTTGCCGTTCTGACCTCCATCGCCGCCTTTTCTCCCCTGTTGTTTGTTGACGGGATTATGGGAAAATTCTTCAAAGTCATTCCTACCATAGTCATTTTAATGTTGCTTTTTTCGCTGGTTGAATCGTTGCTGATTTTACCCGCGCATCTGCGCCACGGCGAGCCGACGCATCGCGATACGCCGCGGCGGAATATCTTCTGGCTGTTTTATCCATTTTACCTGGCGATTTTTTTTGGTGAAAGATGGTTGCGAAATGTGCAGGATTTTGTAACCTATCAGCTCAAACGATTCATCAATAACATCTATGCCCCGTTACTGGAAAAAGCTCTTGATTGGCGATATGCCTCCGTAGCGATCGGTTTCGGTACCATGCTGATTACCATCGGCATTGTCGGTGCAGGCTGGATAAAATTTGAATTTTTCCCGGCCGTGGAGAGCGAATTCGTGGCCGCAGGGGTGACCATGCCGCAGGGTACCCCAGTTGATGTCACGGATCAGATCATCGCCCGGATCGAAGAAAGCGCGATTCAACTTCAAAAGGAACTACGGGAAGAGGCGATAAAAACATATCCTGAAGATGACCCCGATGTAATCGCCCACATTATGGCATCCATTGGGGAGCAGCCGTATGCGGCACAGCAGCAGCAGAATGCCGGCGCGGCTGCTGGCGTCTCCAGCGCCGCTCATCTTGGTGAGGTGACCCTGGCTCTCGCCCGTTCTGAAGACCGTACCATCGGTAGTCTGGAAATCGCCAATCGCTGGCGTGATCTGGTCGGTCCCATACCGGATGCGGTGAAACTGACCTATGTATCCTCGCTGTTCAATTCAGGCGAACCGATCAATATCGAGTTGTCGAGCGGCAATTATGATCAACTTCAGCAGGCCGCCGCAGAACTGAAGCAGAAGCTGGCGGACTATCCCGGCGTCTTTGACATCAGTGACAGTTTCCGGGCCGGCAAACAGGAAGTGAAATTGAATGTCAATCCCGAAGGAGAAGCCCTGGGCGTCACGCTTTCCAGCCTGGCCCGGCAGGTGCGTCAGGCATTTTACGGTGAAGAGGCGCAGCGTATCCAGCGGGGACGCGACGACATTCGGGTTATGGTCCGATATCCGGAGACCGAACGGCAATCGCTGGGTGATCTGGAAAATATGCGCATCCGGACGCCCAACGGGGCGGAAGTGCCGTTTTCTCTGGCTGCACAGGCGGAAATAGGACGAGGGTATTCGAGTATTCGGCGGGTCGACCGTCGCCGTGTCATTGCCGTAACGGCTGACGTTGACGATATCAAGGCCAATGCGAATGAGATTTTAGACGATATGACGACCACCTATCTGCCGACTTTGCTGGCCCAATATCCCGGTTTGACATATTCCCTCGAAGGAGAGCAACGAAATCAGGCGGAATCCATGACCAGTCTGGGGTCCGGTTTCCTGGCGGCCATGTTGGTGATCTACGTCCTGCTTGCTATCCCGTTCAAATCCTATGTCCAGCCGCTTATCGTCATGAGCGCTATTCCGTTCGGGGTGGTCGGTGCGGTATGGGGACACCTCATCATGGGGATCGACCTCTCCCTGCTTTCCCTGTTCGGCATTGTGGCCCTGTCCGGGGTCGTTGTAAACGATAGCCTGGTCCTGGTGGATTTCATCAACCGGGGTCGTGAATCGGGTCTGCATTTGCTTGAGGTCATTCGCAATGCGGGTATGGCGCGTTTCAGGCCGGTTTTGCTGACCTCGCTCACCACGTTCGCCGGACTGACGCCCATGCTGCTGGAAGAAAGCCTGCAGGCCCAGTTCCTGATCCCGATGGCGGTCTCCCTTGCATTCGGCGTGTTATTTGCTACATCGATCACCTTGCTGCTGGTTCCGATCGGCTATTTCATCCTCCAAGATTTCACAACGCTCTTCGCCCGTATTTTCTCAAGTAGAGAAGAGCCAGTGGCCGAGCCTGCGGAATCACCGGCAGGGTAAGAACGGCAAGCGGGCAATGAACTTATACCGCCTACTGCCTACTGCTTAACGCCTACCGCCTACCATAAATCCCTTGCCTGCATCCATTCTCTGATACATTTTAGCAATCGTTATTTTATTCTCCCTGATACAATCTATACCATCTGCTAAACGCCGATAATAGAAAGAGATCCTATGTCCTTAATCACCATCATTGGCCGGGGGCACTCCGGCACCAGAGCTATGTCGCACACGCTATATGCCAGCGGGGTGTTCATGGGTGCTGCCATAAACAGGTCGGGCGACAAGATCCCGCCGGAAAAAATGTATGACGCCTGCCGGGTTTTCGCTAAATACGTGACCTGGAACGGCGGGTTGACCTGGGATTTCTCCAGGATATTAGAGATGGATATTGATCCGGAGTTCACCGCATTGATCGAATCGTATCTTGAAGATGTGTTAAACAGCGAAACTGAGCATAAAGGTTGGAAAATACCGGAGACCACCCTGGTCTACCCATGGATTGCTCGGATGTTTCCAGAGATCAAATATATCCACTGGATCAGGGACCCACGCGACGGTATATTAGCCGGCCATAAGACGGACGATCTGAGCAGTTTCGGTATCGCATATCCTGAGACGGACGATAATAGAAAACGCCGTGCGATCTCCTGGCAGTATCAGTATCAGCTCATGAAGGCTGCGCCTCAGCCGGAGAACGTCCTGCTTGTCCGCTTTGAAGATTTCGTGTTGAACCAGGAACAGACATTACAACGTCTGGAAGAATTCCTGGGCTTTCCACTGGGACGGATTATCGTGCGCCCGGATGCCGTCGGGCGATGGAAAACAGCTGACGGACCATATGGTTTTGACTTTTTACAAGAGGCGCTGGTTGAGAACGGGTACGAGGTTTGAATTGGTGATTAAGTGATTGAGTGATTTGAGGAAATAAACCTGGTGTTGACTTTTTTCTTGCCTCTCCTAAACGTTTTAGCCCTCTGTTTTCGCGCAGTGAACCCCGCGAGCAGTCGGTCAAATATCTGGGCGGCTTGCTCTCTTGTGTCGAACGCAAGAATACCTGGCAGATGGCCGAGTTCGTCGGTGATAAGATTCCGGTTACGATGCAGCGTCTGCTGTATCGTAGCCCATGGGATGCAGATAGCGCAAGTGTCAGAGAAACGCGATCTCGGTGAATGTCTCTGCAGAGAGGGCTCTTCGCTGATGATCGTTTTACGACCTCTAAGACTTCCTACAGGCTGAAGACTGTTGAACTGACACTTCGCGACCTCGGCTTCTCTGAGGGAGCCACTGCGGCTCAGATCTTCAAAGAGTCAACAAGGACCGAATGAGTAAATCCCGCGACAGGGAGGGATCGCCAGCTTCCATTTTGGCGACTCTGTTTGTGGATGACTTGCCTCTGCAAGCATGATTTCAATTCAATTAAAAAGGTACATTAGACCTATGAAAATAATTGTTGTAGGCGCCGGGTTTTCGGGTTTGTCCGCAGCCTATAAATTGCATAAAGAAGGAGAAGAAGTCGTTGTTTTAGAAGCACGTGACAGAGTTGGAGGGCGGGTTTATTCTAAGGAATTGAGCAATGGAGAAGTGGTAGAAATGGGCGGTGAATGGATAGGCGATGACGACAAGCTATATCATGCTCTTATTGATGACTTGGGACTTACAAAAATTGAGGTTGGTATAGACTTCATGGTGCGCCAGGCGATGAAAGGCGAAGCCATAAGCGTGGATGATTGTATTGCGATCAACCGAAAGGTAAATGCGAAACTCGTCGCCTATTCAGAAAAGGAAAAAGAGGCCATGTCTATTCAGGACTTGCTCGACCAAGTGGAACTCAGTCCGGCTCATCGGCTCTTAATCAGTAGTAGACTCCAGACCAGTCAGGGCACCACGTTGGACAAAGTTGCGCTGCGGATCATCGGCGGTAGCTTTTCCACCCGTGATGGTCAGAGTGCCTACCACAGGATTTATGGTGGGAATCAAGCTCTCGCGACGTCTCTCGCTGCAAGATTAGTTGAGGTGGTTTGCCATGCTCCTGTTATCGAAATTAAACAAGATTTAGAAGGCGTCATTGTCAGAACTGAATATGAAAAGTTTTTAGCAGATAAAGTTGTTTTATCGGTACCTGTTTCAGTGATTAACAAAATAAAATTCACACCAGAATTGCCCGAAGATATCCGGCGTGCCATGACTGTCACAAAACTAGGATCCGGTGGAAAATTATCAGCCGTGTTAACAGAAGAACCTCCTTTATTGGCTAAGCAGGACACGGATGCCCCTTATTGGTGTTGGACAGGTCAGCTTCGTGATGGGGTTAGGAAAAAGGCAATCACCGCTTTTTGCGGATCAGACCATGCATTGAAACAATTAAAGGTCGGAGATCAAAATGATGATACCTGGTTTGAATCCATTCAGACCAATTGCCCGGAGCTTCAATTTTCCGGAGAATATATTAAGAAAGACTGGGGTGAAGATCCGTGGGTAATGGGTTCATACACAGCGATGGACAATGAGGCATATGCTGCGGCCAATGCCTTCTCCAAACCATTTCAGCGCATCTATTTTAGCGGAGAACATACGTCGCCTGATTGGTCCGGAACCATGAATGGCGCGTTGCAAAGCGGTGTTATAGTCGCTGAACGAATTCTGGCCGGCAGGAATGAATAAGTATCTGCTAAAAAAATATGGAAAAAGCACATGCCGGCTGAAATAATCAAAATAACAAAAAAGAAAGAGGTTACAGTTGACCCGCTGGAGTTCACCCGTCCGGGTGGATATCTTTCCCTGACGATCGCCCGAAGCAGGACGGTACAGCGCATCCGTGGATTTCGGTGTTCGGGCGGATTATGATCTCATAGACAGACAACGATTGACTCAATTTATTGTACCGCTCCTTATGCGGTGATTTTTAGGCGCAGTATAATGCCATTTACATCAGATATCTGCCCGGTTAGTTTGGCACGACCTCAGGGCAACCATCCGCCTTGGTGGCAATCATAGACTGGCCAGTTCGAAGTTGAATCGGTCGAAGTAAATACAGAAAACATAGACCGCCCCGGAGAATAATATGACATCCGACCAGAGACTGAACGTCGTCTTCATCATGTCCGACCAGCACAGCCGCGCCGTCACCGGCTGCTACGGCCACGACATTGTCAAAACCCCGCATATTGACCGCCTGGCGGAAACCGGCATCCGCTACGACAATGCCTTCTGCGCCTCACCCCTGTGCGGCCCGTCCCGCGTCTCCTGGATAACCGGCACCCACCCGCACACCCACGGCGCGGTTACTCACAACAACAGTCGGCACCGCTCCGGCAAAACCTACAGAAAATTCATCGAGCCCGGCATCCACTCCCTCGTAGCCGACCTGCGCGACGCCGGCTACGTCACCCACGGGGCCGGCTTTATACACGCCGACCAGCACATCGAGGGGGCTGATCCTTTCGCCGAACTCGGTTTCACCTCCTACAACTGCGACGCCCGGAGCTACGGGGAACAGGTAGGCGATGAAGTCCAGCAGCGTTACAACAAGGCCAACATCATCTCCGAAATGTGGGAACACACCTACCGCAATGTGGAGGGCGAGCCGTTTCCCTACGCCGAAAACCAGATGTGGGACACGCTGATAACCGATGAGAGTCTCGAATTCCTCGACGGCAGAGACACCGAGGAACCGTTCTTCGCTTACGTCGGCTACCGAGCCCCGCATCCGCCCTGGTGCGCCCCGGAGCGCTTTCATGCCATGTACGATCCCAACCACATCGGCGATCTGCCCAACTACAACGTCCGTTTTACCGATAAACCCAGGCGCGTCATCGAACGCATCAACTACTACGAACTCTGGAACCTGCCCGAGGAAATGATCCGCAGATCCATCGCCGCCTACTACGGCTTTGTCTCCTACTTCGACCACTGTATCGGTCGCATCATCGACGGGCTCGAAGAAAAGGGACTGCGCGAAAACACCCTGATCGTCTACGCCAGCGACCACGGCGAGATGCTCTACAAAAACGGCATCTGCGAAAAACACACCTTCTTCGAAGATGCCGTCCGCATACCCCTCATCTTCTCCCTGCCCGGCCACCTGCCCGAAGCCGCCGTCTCGGACGCCATGGTCAGCAACATCGACCTGATGCCCACCCTGCTCCACCTCCTCGATATTCCCGTGCCCGACTTCGTCGAAGGAAAAGACCTGGCCCCCACCTTCACCGGCGGTGAAATACAGGCATGCATTTTCGCCGAGTACTACCACAGCCTCGATCCCTGCCGCATGGTGCGGGATAAGCGCTTCAAGTACATCCACACTGAAGAAGACATCTGCGAGCTCTACGACATCGAAAACGACCCTCTGGAGTCGATCAACCTGGCCTGGTATCCCCAGTACGCTGACCGCATCGCCCGCATGGAAGAGTTGGCCATGACCGGCTGGGAAATACCCGAAATCCCCGTTTGGGCCGCCTGGAACGATCTCAACGAACGCAAGCAGAAAATGCGCCTCCGCGATGCCGACATCATCGACCCCAGACCAACACCTCCGGACTGGATCACCAACTACACAGGAGAGTGAGGCCATTGTGATTGCCTTGTTCGGAAGAATACGACATGAAAACACGAACGGAAGAAGAGATGCTGGCACTGATCCTCGGCTTTGCCCAGGCTGATGACAACATTTGGGTGGTCGTGATGAATGGGTCACGTGTGAACCGAGGATATGCATGACGATGCCACAGAAAAAGACCTTACGATCGAAGTTGTTACGGGGCAGCCTATTCGGCATCTGCCTTGTCATACCGGTCTGGAGTGTTGTCACCCGTGTTGTCCCGCGTAATGCAGCCCCGCCCTTCATCAATTCAGTGGGGGTTCAACTGCCGCCCGACGCGGCGCCACCGGAAGCACAGGTCCTGCGTACCCTGCAGCAGAATTACAAATACATGGATCAGTCGGTGACCGGCTACAGCAATGTCTACGGCACCTATCTTCTCGCCGAGCCTCTGGTGCGTATGGACCGGGACTTCAATCTGCTGCCGGCAGCGGCCACCCACTGGCAAGTCAGTGACGACGGGCTGACGTGGTATTTCTATCTTCGTCCGGAACTGATCTTCACCGACGGCCGACCGGTCACGGGCCACGACTATGTAGGCACCTTCCGTATCTGGGCCGACCCCAAAACCGGCTATGACTTCGAGTGGTATTACCACGCCATCAAAAATTGGCAAGCCGTGGTCTCGGGCAAAATTCCGGTCCAGGATCTGGGTATCCGTGCCATCGACGACCACACCCTGGCCATCTCCACCGAGCGGCCCGCCCCCTATCTGCCGGCCCTGCTCAATTTTTCTCAGCTCACGCCGGTTCACGCTATCGAGAAATATGGCTCGGCCTGGTCCACCCGCCCCGAGACTTCCATCAGCAGTGGTCCTTTTATGCTCGAATCCTGGGACAAAGCCAATCAGGTCGTGCTGGTGGCCAATCCCCACTATCGGGGGCCGGCCAAACCCTTTTTGGAGAAGCTGGTGGCCAATCTCTATGTCCCTTCGGCCCCGCCCCCCTTCCTGGCTGCTTACCAGAACAATGAAGTGGACTACATTCAACTCACCTTTCAGGCCCAATTAAGTCGCATCAAAACTGATCCGGTGCTCTGGGAACAGCTCAACACCTTCGCCGACTTCATGACTTACTATCTGACCATGGACACCTACAGCCCGCCCTTTGATGATCTGAGGGTGCGCCAGGCCTTCAGCCACGCCATCGATCGGGAAGCGCTGGTCAAGTCGGCCCTACGGGAAGTTGGTGTGCCGGCATATACCATGTTGCAATCGGGATTTCCAGGGGCCATGCCGGACGTGCTGGCGTCGATCCAGCGCTATGATCCGGATCTGGCCCGGCAGCGGCTGGCCGAAGCGGGATTTCCCGATGGAAAAGGGTTTCCAAAGTTGGATTTGTGGTTGCGCAACACCTTCACCAGCCCTACCAAAATGGCTGCCGAAGCGATTCAGGCCATGCTCAAACAAACCCTGAACATCGACATCGGCGTGAGCAACATGGGCATTAAATTGTTTACCGACGCCCTGAACAAACACGAGATCGCCATCGCCCTGGTACCTTATCGGTACGACTATATCGATGCCGGCAACCTGCTGGACGTCTGGCGATCCCATGGCCGACACGCCTGGCACAACGACCAATTCGAAGATCTGGTTCTGAATGCCAATCTACTGATGGGGGACGAGGCAGGGCGCCTGGCGCGCTACCAGGAGGCAGAGCGGATTCTGGTCAGCGACGTGGGCGGTATTTTTCTCTGGCACGAGCTGGTCAATGAGATGTGGAAACCCTACGTGCGCGGCGCCGCGCTGGAGCCCAACCGGCTCAATTTTCGTGCCTGGCGGGGAGACGGCAAACACCTGCTTACGCCAACGCTCTACATCACCAGAGAGAAGGTTGATCAGGCAAGATAGGCAAGCTGTTCAACCATGTGATTGGCTTTCAGTCCGCGCCCGGACACAGTCCGCCCTAGTGCGACTCGGCATGGTCCAGCGCTCGCGATATCAGGGCCAATCCTTCCAGCAGTCGTTCCACCGGCAGATAGCCAAAGCCGAGGCGGAAGTAGCTGTCGTCCTCGCCAAACAGGCTACCGGGGCGGAGCAGCACGTCGTGATCGGCCAGGGCTTGCCAGAAGGTCGCCACCGCGCCACCGTCAAACAGTCGAGGATTCAGACGCATGCAGCAGATGGCCCCGGCATCGGGTCGTACCCACCCCAGCCGATCCGCTTCCTCCGCCTGCCACTGCGCCACTATACGCAACCCCGCCGACACTTTCCGGCGATATCGGGCTATGAAACTTGCCGCGTTTTTGAGCAGCGCCGTGGCGAGTTGTTCGGTGAGTGACGAATCGCAGATGCTCATATTTCGTTTGGCGGCCATCAACCGCTCCCGCAGGTCGGCATCGGGCGTGGTCAACCATCCCGTTCTCAGACCGGGCGCACCGTGGGCCTTCGACAGGGCGACCGCGTTGCGAGCTGGCTGCCAAAGACCAGGGCGTCTGTTATCCTGCCGCTCGCGGTTGCGGTGTTCCGGGCGACTGGCCCGGCGATGAACCTGGCCGTCGCGGTGAAGCACACGACGCGTCGTCGAAGAAGGGCACTGGCTAGACCGGTGTGGTCCAAGTGATGGGCAGCGATGTGTAGCCCCGGATCGGCCCGGACCGCAGCCGCCGCGCCGATTCAAGATCGACCTCCCAGTCAGGCACCCGGTCCAACAACGCATCCAGAGCGATGCGGGCCTCCATCCGCGCCAGCGCCGCACCCAGACAGAAGTGAATGCCGCGACCGAAGGCGACCTGGTGCTCACTGGTGCGCTCGATGTCGAACACGTCCGGATCGGGGAAGGCACGCTCGTCGCGGTTGGCCGACCCGAACAACAGCAGCACCTTCTCACCTTGACGCATCGTCGTGTCGTGCAGTATGACGTCGCGGGTCAGGGTTCGTGAAAGTCCTTGTGCCGGTGAGTCGTAGCGCAGCAACTCCTCAACTGCCGGCCCCAATAGTGTTCGATCGGCGGCCAGGCGTCGGCGGGGTTGCCGATGCTGGGCCAGCACGACCGCGGAGTTCCCCAGCAGATTGGTGGTGGTCTCGTAGCCCGCGACGAGCAGCAGCGCGCAGAAGCCGAGGACTTCCTCGTCGGTCAGTCCGATCCCGTCGACTGTGGCGTTGGCCAACGCCGACATCAGGTCCTCGCGGGGGTTCTTGCGGCGGTCGGCGAGGAAGTCGGTGAAGTAGGCGTAGATCGCGGCGGCGGCGGTCAGTGCGTCGGTGGTTTGTCCGTGGTTGACGTCGACCTGGACCAGTTGGCTCGACCACAATCGGAACTGATCACGATCGGTGGCGGG
>CAJXCW010000060.1 GCA_913051705.1 uncultured bacterium | reverse complement strand
TTCGTGTCTATGACCCCAATGATCACCGGGCCCAACCAGGAGGAAAGCAGATCAACTGGTATGCCCGGACGAGTGGACTATGGCAGACCGTTTACCTGGAGCCCAGACCACTCCAATATATCAGACGCGTGCACATTACCCCGGATATTGATACCGGCAAAGCTATTTTTGATGTCGATGCTGACCATACGGACCAGGCGCAAATACATATCGTCACTACGGCGCCGGATGGATCTGAGTTTCAGACCGATGGCGTTTCTAATGAGACGCCGTTTGAGCTATCCATCCCAGATCCGATCTGTTGGTCACCTGAGACGCCTCATCTGTATGAAGTGGCCGTTGAACTTATCGTCGATGGGAAGACTGTTGATCGGGTGCGGACCTATTTCGGGATGCGTAAGGTCTCTATAGATGTTCTCCCTGGTACGGACACCAGGTATATTTTTCTGAATAACAAACCTATCTATCTGTGCGGCGCCTTGAATCAATCATTCAACCCGTGGGGGATTTATACTTTTCCATCGGATGAATCGATTCAGAAAGATTTACAGCGTACGCTTGATTTCGGATTTAATTTTTTACGCCTTCACATCAAGATCGAAGAGCCGCGCTTTTTGTATTGGGCGGATCGGATGGGGGTGCTGTTGATGTGTGATA
This sequence comes from uncultured bacterium, assembly GCA_913051705.1. GTDB lineage: Bacteria > JAAXHH01 > JAAXHH01 > JAAXHH01 > JAAXHH01 > CAJXCW01. The sequence continues at coordinate 22,411 of CAJXCW010000060.1, read as the reverse complement.
TCCCTAATTTCGATCATCCGGGATACGGGGCCGAAGCGCAGGAGAGATGGGAAGCAACCATGCGCGCCGCCATCGAACGAGATTATAATCATCCTTCTATCATATCCTGGTGTTGTTTTAATGAGACCTGGGGATTGGGAGGCGATGAATATAAACAGATGCCTGACCGTCAGGAATGGGTACGGAAAATGTACCGTCTTACCCGGTCGCTGGATGCGACACGTCTGGTGGAAGATAATTCTCCCTGCTTATACGACCACGTTGAAACGCAGATAAATAGCTGGCATTTTTATATCAATGATTATATGAAGGCTAAAGAACATATACAACACGTGGTAGACCAGACCTATCCCGGTTCTTCTTTCAACTATACAGGAGAAAATAAACAGGGCGACGAACCGCTTATGAATAGCGAATACGGCGGAATCGGTGCAGGCGCCGGGGATAAGGATATCTCCTGGTGTTTTAAATACCTGACCAGTGAACTCAGGTTGCATGAAAAAATATGCGGTTATATATATACAGAGTTACAGGATATTGAGTGGGAACATAACGGTTTCATGAACTATGACCGTTCGGTCAAAGCCTTTGGATACGATTACCGGATGATCAATGCGCCCGATGTAGTTCTGATCGACGCTCCTCCTGGCCAGGTATTGTCGGGGGGGGATCATTTTCAGGCGGATGTGTTGACCAGCCATTTTTCGCATCAAGATATCCCCTCGGCTGTGCTGCGGTGGCGTCTTGATGGGGTGGGCCCTTGGGGAGAAGACTACACTGGATTAGACGAAGGCCATGCCCAGATACCCTGGGTCCGATATCGGGTTAATAAAGTCCAGACTATAGATGTCTCCCTGCCGACCGGCAATAAAATGTGTACCCTGCATATCTGGGTTGAAGATCACCTCGGTGCGGTCCTGGCGAGGAATTTTATTCATATCGAAGTGTATGACGGTCCCTTGCCGGGCGTTGATCTGCAACCGCACTTCCTAACGATAAGATACGAGCTACTTGCACGTAATACGGCTGTTTGGAGTGAGGGGGTTCGGGAAGACGGCGATGTGATGATTGGTTCGGGCAGCGGCCGGTTCTCATACAATATCGTCCTGCCGGATGGGTTCGATACAGGCCGCTGTCAGGTGTTGGAAATCTGGGCTGAATTGTCCGCCGGTCGTGAAGAAACGCCGCAGACGGAGCTGCCGGGCTTTCCCACGGATCTGTCTATCTGGATCAACGATGTGCTGATGGGGGAGGTGACCCTGGCCGATGCCCCGTCTGATTGCCGGGGTGCGCTCTCATTTATTCATGGCGTATCCGGTCGATATGGTGAGTTGGTCCGTGTTATTATTGATGATGAAGATCTTGTAAAGGTCATGCAAAAGGTGAAAGACCAATTTACACTTCGATTCGAAGTGTCTTCCTCATCACAAAACTCGAATGGTCTGGCGATATATGGTGCACGCGCTGGTCGGTATCCGTTACAACCGTGTGTCATATTTCGATATTAAAAGAATGGAGAACATGATGTCCAGTTCACTGGAATCCGATACCACAACGCATGGCATTCGAATTCAGGTTTTGCCCAGATATTTACCTGATCATACTGATTCTGAGGAAAATAGATTTGTTTTCTCCTATCGGATCACGATAACCAATAACAGCGATCATTGGGTAAAACTTGTCCGTCGGCATTGGATCATCATTAATGCTGATGGACAACGAAGTGAAGTAAAAGGCTCTGGGGTGGTTGGTTTTCAACCGGAGCTTGATCCTGGAGAGTCACACGAATACGAAAGTTTGTGCCCGATTGATACGGATTGGGGTACGATGGAAGGATCATACGAGATGCAGGACGACAAGGGCAACCTGTTCGATATAAAAATCGGACGGTTCTATCTCGCCGTCACATCTGATGAAACAGTGGAATCGAGTTAAAAACAGATCTGAATTCCGAATTTCGAGTGTTAGTATGATACATGTCCGGCTCGGAACTCGGAACTCAGAACTCGGAACTTTACCCGGAGCATTTCATGGCAAAAGGATTGACCAGACAGAGTGACGACTTTTCAGCATGGTATAACGAGTTGATTTCTAAGGCAGAACTGGCGGACAATGCGCCCACACGCGGTTGTATGGTAATCAGGCCGTACGGTTTTGCGTTATGGGAAAATATGGTTGCCCAGCTTGACCGGATGTTCAAAGATACCGGGCATGTGAATGCGTATTTCCCATTGCTGATCCCGGAGAGTTTCTTTGAAAAAGAGGCCGAGCATGTGGAAGGATTTTCTCCGGAATGTGCAGTGGTTACCCATGGCGGCGGGAAAAAGCTGGAAGAAAATCTGATGGTGCGTCCGACGTCGGAAACCGTCATTGGGTACATGTATTCGAAATGGATACAGTCCTATCGGGATCTCCCGATTTTAATCAACCAATGGGCCAATGTGTTTCGATGGGAATTGAGGCCGCGGGCCTTCTTAAGAACGACAGAGTTTCTTTGGCAGGAAGGGCATACGGCGCATGCCACAGCTAAAGAGGCGGAAGAAGAGACCTTGCGCATGCTGGAGGTCTATCGTTCATTTTCCGAAGATTATATGGCTATTCCGGTAATTCCCGGTCCCAAATCCGAGGCGGAGAAATTCCCCGGCGCTGTGCAGACCTATGCGATCGAGGGGATGATGAAAGACGGCAAAGCCCTGCAGATGGGCACCTCTCACAATCTGGGCCAGAACTTTTCCAAAGCATTTAACATCGATTTCCAAACGAAAGACGGATCCCGGGAATTTGTGTATCAGACCAGTTGGGGGATGAGTACACGGACGGTCGGCGCCATTATTATGGCTCATGGAGATGATAGGGGGCTGGTGTTACCGCCCCGGCTGGCCCCGCATCAAGTGGTTGTGATTCCGATCACCCGGACAGACGAAGAGATCGTCGCCGTTAATGCCGTTATTGATACATTGATTGATGATCTGAAAGACATCCGGGTAAAGGTCGATGATCGGGACCAATATAGATTAGGATGGAAATTCACGGAATGGGAGTTGAAGGGGGTTCCTATACGGATTGAATTGGGCCCCCGTGATATCGCTTCCGGTCAGGCTATGATCGTACGCCGTGATACCGGTGAGAAACAGACGATTCCCTTCGACCAACTGGGGGTGAAAATTGCAGCTCTGCTCGAGACCATACACCATGATATGTTCAACCGGGCGCTGAATTTCCAGGCAGAACACTCCCGGAAAATAGAGGACTATGAGGTCTTCAAGGCGTCCGTAGAAGAGGCCGACGGTTTCATACAGGCTCACTGGTGCGGTAACGCCGCGTGCGAGACGAAGATTAAGGATGAGACAAAAAATACGATCCGATGTATCCCCATGGCATGGGAGAAGGAAGAAGGTGTCTGTATTTACTGCGGTGAACCCGCGGACAGACGGGTCGTTTTTGCACAGGCGTATTGAAAGGGTTGATTGGTTGATTGGTTGATTGGTTGGTTTGCACAGACATATTGAATTTATTGATCTTGGTTTTCAATCAGACAATCACTAAATCAACAGATCAACAATTTTATTTCTTCCTGCCGCCTTTATAAAAGGGGAGTTTAACCACTTCAGCGGGAATATGTTTTCCTCGTATCTCTATGCTTAAAATTGTGCATGGATCCGATAGGGGAACCGGGACATAGCCGGTGCCGATGCCATAGCCCAGGGTCGGCGCCATGGTCCCACTTACGACCGCCCCCACGTGTTCATCTTGATGATAAATCCCATATCCTTCCCGTGGTATCCCCCGTTCTAACAGCTTAAACCCAACTAACTTTCTCTCTAAACCGTTACGACGAATTTGCACGAGACTCTCTTTACCAATAAACGTGGGTTTCTTTAACCGGGTTACCCAGCCTAATCCTGCTTCCAGCGGATTGGTGTTTTCGTCAATTTCATGACCGTATAGAGCGAGTCCTGCTTCCAGGCGCAACGTGTCGCGGGCGCCCAGACCGCAAGGTCTCAATCCATGATCCGCACCGGCGGATATCAGTAAATTCCATATTTCCTCGGCGTATTCTGCAGGTGCCCAGATTTCAAAGCCGTCCTCACCGGTATACCCCGTTCTGAAAACCCGCGCCCAGATACCGTTGATACGTGTTTCAATAAAATGTTGAAAAGATAATTCATCCAGAGAAGCGTCTGTCAACGGGTTTAATATAGCTTCAGCAAGCGGGCCTTGCAAAGCGAGAAGAATTGACACCTCACTCAGATCCAGTATCTCCACGTTGAAATCATCTGCATGCTGTCGGAACCAGGCCAGGTCTTTGGATCGATTTCCGGCATTAGGTATAATCAGTATCCGGTCCGGGCAACGATAGACCAGAAAATCGTCGATAATGCCACCGTGTTCATAACAGGCCATCGTATATTGGGATTTAAACGGGGTGAGGCGATTCACGTCATTGACTGTAATATGATTGACAAACTGAACGGCATCCGGGCCCCGTATTTCCACCCGTCCCATGTGGGAGACATCGAACAAGCCGGCTGCGTTCCGAACCGTATGGTGTTCGGCCAGGATGCCTTCATATTGGACAGGCATGTCCCAGCCACTGAAAGGGACGATTCGTGCGCCTGCCACAACATGGTTGTTATATAGAGGTGTCCTTCTTATAGTAATGTCCGAATCCGACATGCTCATCTCCTTGCCGCTAATTTAACCCGTGCTGTACTATCCTCTTCGATGGTAGCCGATGCCAGGTATAGTGTCAATGAAAATCATATACGAGATTATCGTCTGATTTTCGACTGATATAGAATAGTGACTAGTAGTGCGTAGCATCGGTAAATTCCATAAAAACGCCACACCGGGTTATTTCTATAAAATGTTTACACAACATTTTTCACTACTTGCCATCCTTCTCTATCTGACGCTATCTCCCAGGATAGCCATGCCTGCCGAAATTGTTATCAATGAGGTGATGGCTGATCCTTTTTTGGAATCCACTGGTGAATTTGTCGAATTGTATAATGCCGGAGTGGACTCAGCAGACCTTTCGGGGTGGATGTTAGGGGATCTGAAAGATCATAACGATGTCCTTATCGACTATACCGATACATTCGATTCAGGTGCTGCAGGCACCGTGATATATCCGGGTCAATATGCGCTGATCGTTGATCCTGGCTATACCGGTACCTATAATCATATTATTGAAGCATACACAGATCAAAATAAGTTTATCATTCTGACGATACAGGGAGACCAGACGCTGGGAAATGGATTGGGTAACAGTGGGGATGCCATTTATCTGGAGTTCAATGGACGCCGGATGGATACCTTCATCTGGCAGAGGTCTGCCGGTGGAAACGGCATCTCCTGGGAATAAAAGGAGGTCATGATCGAAGATAGCGAGTCCAACCGGGCGCCTTCGGAACATATTTCCGGGTCTACGCCGGGGTTTGAAAACAGTACGGTGCCGGCTCCGTATGGATTTTATATTTCGGCTGATACCACAACACTTTTCTCTCTCATGCCAGACATCGGTCAGACTGTTTCCATCGCCCTGCAGATACACAACACCGGTTTGATGGAGATCGATTTCATCAGAATATATCTGCTTTTGAATGACTTTTCAGAGAGGCAGGTCACTTATCATGGATCCATTCATCTGGCCCCCGGCGCTTTTACATTCAGTCACATTTCCTGGGAACCCTTGTACGGGGGAAATCACACGGTGTCCATTGTTGCAAGTATCAACGAATTTCAGTCCGCGATTCATGATACGATTACCCTTACGATTCCCATTCCATTTCCCGATCATAGTCTCATCATGAACGAAATCATGTTTAATCCGGGATCTGATGGAGCGGAGTGGTTGGAATTATATAACCGTAGTGATCGGCCCATTGATATACATGGGTGGACCATGAGAATGGACAAGGATGGGAAAGCCAGAACCCTCTGGCACGTCCCTCTGGATATACCCGATCGGGCCTACTTCATTTTCACGGATGACAGTTTGACATTTAAAGAGACCTATCCTGCCTTTACCGGTATCGTACTTCAACCTGTTGATGGTTGGCACAGATTACGCAACAGCGGCGCAACCCTTCGACTTTATGATTTAACAGATCGTTTGATCCATACCATTGAATACAGGCCGGATTGGAGTCCCGATGCCGGCCGATCTGCTGAAAGGGTGAATTTTGAACCGTTTGATGAGGTAACCTGGGGACCATCCGCCGCGATACATGGCGGGACACCGGGGGAGAAAAACACCTTATTTTCTCAACACATCCCACAACGGCTACATGTCGATATCCATCCCAATCCCTTTTCACAAGATGGAGACGGACAGAATGATGCATGCCTCATTACGGTTCAATTGCCGGCTGCCCATGGCGTCCTTCACGCTGTCCTTTTTGATATTAAAGGACGGTCTGTAAGAACGCTGGCGAATCATGCGCCGATCGGTAGTCGGCACAGCTTATTCTGGTATGGCAGAGATGATCAGGGACATCGATTACCTATGGGACCGTATGTCTTATATTTAGAAAGCTTAATATCTACATTACAAGAAGTTATCGTTTCAAAGCAGGTCATTATATTGGCACGGTCATTATAACCTGTCCGACCCATATTATTCCTTGACATCTATTGTTTTTCCGTCTTGATTGATCACGGTTTTCGTCCTGTTTCAATACTGATCAGCACAGCGATGTGTATACCCTGTACTTACTTCGGCAAGCCTTCAAATGGGTTGAGCCCATCTTTCCCTTCCGGACGAGTGAATATCGTTTTAAAGGGGCATCATCTTGACGTCATATCAAAGGACTGATGATCCTGCCTTGTTAGCAGAAGAAAATGCTCATCTTCTGGACGATCTTGAGGTGGTCTACAACCAATTTATACTCCTGAAGAACGAGACGGACGTGTCGTATGCCCAGTTACGATCCCGCAATAAGGATTTGGAAAGAAATGTAGAGGAACTGGGTCGGGCGTATAATCAACTGGAAGCGACACGTGACCAGCTTATCCACTCAGAACGCCTGGCTGCAATGGGGCAATTAGCTGCCAGCATCGTCCACGAGCTGAACAATCCGCTGATGATCCTTATCGGGTATATGGACTTGACCTTGATGATGAAGGACCAAATGCCCGATGATGGGAATAAATATCTGAATATTGCCCGGCAGCAAGCGGATTCCATGAATCAGCTGATGCAGGATATTTTAAATTTTTCCAAAAGTCAGGTGACGCCTTTCAGCGCTGTTCAGGTTAATGAGTTGATTACTCAACTGGCTGTTTTTCTTGGTAGTATTTTAAGGAAAAATATAAAAATAGACGCCCAGGATCTGGCCTCCGATTTACCCCCTGTAGCGGGCAGCGCCCAGCAGATCCAGCAGATATTCACCAATATATTAACCAATGCCGCAGACGCCTTGACCAACAAAGGGACCGTTCGGATTAAGACAAAACGATGTAATTCACAAGATGTTCGTAGAGAAATGAAAGAGGTACATCAACACAGTGCGCTCAGTGAAGAAGAGGTAGAACCATTTCTTCGAGACGATAGCCCGTTCGTATCTATACAGTTTACGGACGACGGTTCGGGAATTCCCGATGAGGTGATCACCAATATATTCAATCCGTTTTTCACCACCAAACCTGTGGACAAGGGGACAGGCCTGGGCCTTTCTATCTGTCGAACTATTATTGAGCGGCACCGAGGGAATATACTGGTAAGTTGTGAAATCGATCATGGGACCACCTTTACGGTCCTATTGCCTGCCGTCGATGAAAAAGAAGAACAGTCGGACTGAAGAGATGCCCATAAAATGAGATTTTGTGAAAGGTGATGTATGAACAGCATTGTTATTTTCAGTGGGACTGCCCATCAAGCCCTGGCAGAAGAAGTATGTGACCATTTAAATGTTCCGTTAAGTTCCAGTGTTATGGAGCGATTCAGCAACGATTGTCTGCAAATAAAACTTGAGGCCAACTGCAGAGAATGTGATGTATTTATCATTCAGCCGCTTGGTCCGCCGGTACAGGAAAACCTGATGGAATTGCTCCTGATGCTGGATACCGCCCGAGGTGCCTCTGCGGCAAGGGCGACCGCAGTCATTCCCTATTTTTCCTATTCAAGGTCGGACAAGAAAGACGCGCCTCGTATTTCCATCGCAGGGCGCCTGGTGGCTGATCTGCTCGGTACGGCCGGGGCTGACCGTATCCTCACATTGCAGTTGCATAGTCCACAGGTTCATGGTTTTTTCAGTATACCTGTAGATCACTTAAATGCCATCAAGGTTCTGGAGCCGCATTTCAAGGGTTGGGATTTAAGTAATACCGTCGTTGTCTCGCCTGACCTGGGTAATGCAAAAGACGCCACACGTTTTGCGCGTCTCCTGGGGGTGCCGGTGGCTGCCGGGACAAAACAACGGGTGTCGGACGAAAAAGTGATTATCGATATGATTGTCGGCGATGTAGAGGGCAAGAATGTGATTATTATGGATGATGAGATCGCTACCGGCGGGAGTATTATCGAATTGATCAAGCGACTGAAGGAGAGACATGTTAAAGATATTGCCGTGACCTGTACCCATGGTGTGTTCAGCGGTAAATCCATTGAACGGTTCAGGGCCCATCCGGACATTAACGAAATTGTAACCACGAATACGGTGCCTATCCCTGAGGAAAAAAGGTTGCCGCATATGACGGTGCTTTCCGTGGCACCGCTGCTGGCAGAGGCCATCCGACGGATACATAATGGAGAATCGGTGAGCAGTCTTTTTATTGATACGTTGTGATGGAGATACCATGAAGCATACTTCCAACCATAGGAATACTCATAATTTTCTTGCGGTCTGGTTGGAATTTATAAATATTTAAGGAGATTCCCTAAAGCATATAGGACATCATGGTATCAGTCAGTAGGCCATGCAGTATACAATGTGGTATTCATTTCGGTGGAGGGATAGATGGAAAAGATGAAACGGCGTGACTTTTTGAAAAAAGCATCGGCAGCGACCCTGGTAGGCGGGGCGGCTCTGGCAACCGGGTGCGGTTCAGGTCAGCAGAACAGCAGCCCTTCGGCACGATCAGATAGAACGTATGAATGGAGGATGGTGACAACCTGGACCCCGGGCCTGCCGATTTTACAGGAAAGCGCCAATCTGGTCTCCCAGTGGATCGAAGAAATGTCGGAAGGCCGAATGAAAATCACAGTGTATGCGGGAGGGGAATTAATCCCTGCGTTGGAAGGCTTTGAAGCCGTCAGTCAGGGCGTAGCCGAGATGGGCCATGGCGCATCCTACTATTGGGCGGGTAAGGCCGCAGCTACCCAGTTTTTCTCCTCGGTACCCTTCGGTATGAATGCCCAGCAGATGATGGCCTGGATTTATAGTGGGGGCGGCCTGGAGTTGTGGGAAGAATTATATGCCCCATTTAATTTGGTACCGATGCCGGTGGGTAATACGGGGTTTCAGATGGGTGGATGGTTTAATAAGGAAATCAATACGGCCGAAGATATCCAGGGTTTGAAGATGCGCATCCCGGGGTTGGGCGGAAAGGTGATTTCAAAGGCGGGGGGCTCGGCGATCCTTTCGCCATTGGGTGAAATTTATACCAATCTGGAACGCGGCGTGATTGATGCAACTGAGTGGATAGGCCCCTATCATGATCACCTTATGGGTTTTTATAAAGCAGCCGATTATTACTATTATCCGGGATGGCATGAACCAGCCACTGTCACGGAACTCATGATTAACAAAAGTGCTTTTGACGGATTACCGACGTATCTGCAGAATATCATTCGAACGGCTGCTGCCCGATCGACACATTGGGTGTTATCCGAGTTTGATGCGAAGAATAATGAATATCTTCAGAAGTTGGTAAACGAAGAGAATGTAAAGCTTCGCAGGTTCCCCGACAGCGTACTGACCACGCTGCGAGGGTATTCCACTGAAGTCATTGAAGAACTGATTGAAACAGATGCCCCCAGCAAAAAGGTGTACGAATCCTTTGCTGCTTTCAGAAAAAAGGTTGGTGGTTGGACGGATCTCGGTGAAAAAATTTATTACTCAGGTGCTTTGGGGTAGGGAAGAGTGCGCAGGTGGGCAGGTGGGTATAGCTGTTATCCGAACACAAATAAAAAACGGGGACTCAATGCCCCGTTTTTTTATTTCTCTTACGTTTTTACTCGAATACGCCTTTAATACGGACGATCCAGGCCGTCATCGCATCACAATACAGCAGATCATTACCAACCCGTGTCAGCCCATGCGGTTCCGGATGTTCAGGACCGATCTGAATCTCATCAAGCACAGCCCCATCACGAATAGAGAGTTTTGCAATAACGCGACTCTGTTTGAATACCATCCAGAGGGCATCATCTTCGGATCGAACCATGCCATGCCCGCCGTCATACGGCAGGGGAATCACTTTCTTTATAGACCAGTCCGAGGTATGGACTTCCGTCAGCGTTTTTTCATGCAGCGTACTGAGCCAGATGGCGCCGGTTTCTACGTGGTCGTATGCCAGACCGTGGGTGCCTCCGTCCCCGGGCAGTGGATAACGGGCAAGTGTCTCACCTGTTTGGGGATTGACCTTAAAAATTTCTCCAGTTCCTGACAAAGCATCCGTTTTACGCGGATAGCGCCATATATCCCCAGGTCCATTGGCTCCCAGCCATAAGGCTCCTTCACCATAGGACACCCCGCTCGTGGTGGATGATTCGGTAGGAATTTCGTGCAGAATGCGTGATACACCATACTCATGGGGTTCTTCAAGGGCGACAAGTGCCATACGATCTGTCAATTGATCTACGATCCACAGACCTTTATCCGTAGCGTGGAGCCCATTGGGTACGGTAAAAGGCGCTTTCATGTAATTGGAGATGACCGGCGTCATGCAGATTTCCCTACTGAATCGCAAAACTACGAAGCCACGAATCGCGAAACGGTCTGTTTTGATTCGAAGCTTCGTGGCTTCGTAGTTTCGCTACGTTCTGTCAGAGAGACGGGTCCAACCCCTACCGGGATTATGCGGTCTCATCTGTTCATATCGTTCACGTATTTTTTTAAAAGCTCCCGGGGTGTTGATTTCGCGTTCGGGGTCCGAATTATCTCGAATGATGAAATCAGCCTCGCTGGGATAGCAGGCCATCGTGACCGTATCCCGTTCAGGGACATAGGTCGCCGGGTCTTCATTTACGTTATTCGGTACGTCCATGGACTGATATCGAAGGTCGATACTCCAACGGACGATTTCGGAATTATTTTTGAACGATGCATGCGGGGTCAGGTTGGTGAGAAAGAGTACGTCCCCCTGTTTCATTTCAACGGGAACAGGGTCCCTGGGTAACAACTCATCATCGGGAATTTCAAGAAAGCCGGCATGACCGCCGGTATAATGCCGATGGATCCCATGCTGGTGGGCCTCCGGCAAGACATATAAACAGCCATTTTCGATCGTGGCATCCACCAGAGGAATCCAGCAGGTTACAATGAGTTGTTTATCGCAGTGGGCCAGGAAATAACCTGAATCCTGATGCCAGGGCACTTCTCCATGCGAATAATGGGGCAATTTAATTCGAATGCGATAAACAGATGATCCAACCACATCCTGTCCTACCAGGTCAGAGACACAATCCACGAGGGGAGGGTGGCGCAGTATATCGAGGATTTCATGGTCGCTGAATCCGCCCCCGCCTTTACCCATGATTGTACCGGCAATGGCCTGACCTGTCTCATTGGACTCAGCGTATATCCTGGCCAATCGTGTTTCAAACCCATCTTCTTCATATAGATTGGTGATGTGCTTTTTTTCGAAATGCCCTTTTACTTCCTCGTCAACAATCTGGCTGATTCGTTTTTTAAAGGGTTGTAAATCCGTGGCCGTAAACACCCCGGCTTTAACCACGTAACCTGATTTCTGGAATTGATGGATCTCAGACTCTGTCAGAGGCATGCTTGACGTCTCTTTTATTTAATAACGGGTGTTCCTAAATGAAAGAAATCATCTCGTAAACGGTCCGGACCTTGAATGATAATACTTCGACCATCTCGGGCGAGATAGCCCCGCCGTTCCAGATCATTGAGTACACGTGAGACAGTTTCTCTGGTCGTACCAGCCATATTTGCAATTTCCTGGTGTATAGGTCGTTCGGCGATGGTGAGACCCTGATCGCTGTTTTCCCCCTGATCATCTGCCAGTTGCAGGAGCGTGCCGGCAATCCGGCCGTACACATCCAACAACGCCAGGCTTTCGACCTGCCGATTGGTCCGGCGCAACCGTTCCGCCAGGGTGGCCAGCATCTTGGAGGCCATCTCCGGAAAGCGGCTGAGGCGACTCAAAAAATCAGGCCGCCTCAGCAGAATCAACTCTGTCTCGGCTGTGGAAATGACCGACGCAGACCTCGGTTTACCATCTAGAAGGGACATCTCGCCAAAGATATCCCCATCTTTAAGTATGGACAGGATAACTTCTCGGCCGTCTTCGCTCATGACCGTCACCTTGACCCGACCGCCGACAATCACAAACAGCGTATCGCCTTCTTCTTCCGCCAGTAGAATAATCGCATCTGACGGCACGTGTCGCACCATCGCCACCTCCGCCAGCGCCTGGATTTCAACGGCGTCTAATCCAGCGAATAACGGCACATTTTTTAACAGGTCCGCTTTTCTCTCTGTGTCCTGTTCTAAACTGGAGGGGAGCATATTATCTTATCGGTAACGAGTCATTTGCCTATTGACCCCCGGTGGACACTGGATTTAGCTCTTCAAAGTTTATGCTTAGACCAAGCTTATCTATGCTATTTCAGGTGGGATCTTTATGAGTAAGATGATATGCGGCAATATCTGTATGCGCAAGGTAAATTTCAATTTATCAGGATGTTGCTACCGGATGAACAGTCCGTAAAATATGGATGTTAGACTGTTTCCGGGCGGTGGATTGGAAATTGATCTGGCCTATCTGAAATCCTGCATTTCAGAAATCATTTGTTAAGATGATGGTTGCGCATAGTATCATCTTTTTGTTATTTATAGATGGTTTGGAGTCTGAGTAATGAGTCAATCGCGGGGGGATCAAAATGGAAGTCATACAGTCAGGGGCAAATTTGGGGGGCGGAGATTCGTGGTTTGGATTTGAAAGAAACGCTGGATGTGGAAGCGCATCAAACTATTCACGATGGGCTTATGGACCATGGTATCCTGATCTTCCGGGACCAGGATATCACACCGGCACAGCATATTGCATTTGGAAAACAATTCGGCGAGCTGACGATACATCCGTTTTCGCCGAGCCTCCCCGACACGCCGGAGTTGATCATCCTGGATAATGACCTGAACAATCCGCCCCGTCTCACAGATGTCTGGCATACCGATGAAACCTTCCGCGAGGAGCCCCCCATGGGCACCATTTTACGGGCGGTCATTGTCCCTCAGGTCGGTGGGGATACTGTATTTGCCAGTATGACTGCAGCCTTTGAAGGCCTGAGTGATTCGATACAACAATTTATCATGGATCTGGTGGCGGTGCATGATTTCAAACCATTCCGGACCCTGTTTACCGACAGCGAAGAAGATAAAAAGAAACGCCGTCGCATGGAAGATCTGTATCCTAATCCAACTCATCCTGTCGTTCGTATCCATCCGGTCACCGGTAAAAAAGCGCTCTTTGTAAACTCCAATTTCACCATCGCCATCAAAGGGATGAAGGAGCGGGAAAGTCAGGCGATATTAGATCTTTTATTTCAACAAGCACATATCCCCGAATACCAGTTCCGAGTTCGGTGGCAACCGCATACATTAGTTTTCTGGGACAACCGCTCCGTCCAGCATTACGCCGTCCATGACTACTATCCGCAACGTCGTCGGATGGAACGGGTTACCCTTAAAGGCGACCGGCCAACGGGTCGGAATCCTGTGGACAGGGGTGAAACAGAGCGTAAAGAGAGCCGGAACGCGGTCGGCGGAGCAGATAAGAAACATCGAGGCGGTCAACCGCTTCGGCCCTTTGAACGCCTGGTTCCTCATGCGTAATGGATAATCGGTGTTCGACGATTACTCCAGGCCTCTTATCCAGAACTGTCGAGTTGTGACATAGCTGCTCTGTCAGATGGCCCCTTCATCCCGAGCCTTGTCGACGGCCTCATCGTCGTATCCAAGGAGATCCTTAAGGATTTCTTCCGTATGCTCCCCAAGTCCGGGTGAGGTTTCGATCTCCACCGACGATTCGGAAAGCTTGATCGGATTGCCGACCGTTTTAAAGGTCCCACGATCAGGATGATCTACTTCAACGACTGTTCCCTGCGCCGCTAAAGATTCGTCTTCCAATATTTCTTTCATACTCATAACAGGACCGCACGGGACATTCAATTTATTAAAGGCCACCATCACGTCCAGTTTAGTTCTGTCTTTGGTCCATGCTTCAACGACGGCCCAGCACTCGTCCAATCGGGACAGCCTGGCTTGCGGCGTCGAAAAATCAGGATGATCGATGAGTTCTTCCCGGCCCACAAGCTTCATCAAAGGCTCCCATCCCACGGGTTGGAGGATCGTATAGATGTAATCGTTGGGTCCGCCGGGGGTGCATTTCAGGGCTGCCCCGGGCTGTCCTCCGCCGGACGCATTACCAGAGCGAGGTACCGCTTCACCGAACGTCTTATTGGGATATTCATTTAAGGGACCATGGGCCAGCCGTTGCTGATCGCGGAGTTTGACACGACACAGATTGAGTACCGCAGCCTGCATCGACACTTCCACTTTCTGACCTTTTCCGGTTTTTTCTCTTTGCAGCAAGGCGGCTAAAATGCCTGCTACGGCATGGATGCCCGTACCAGAATCTCCGATCTGGGCGCCGGTACTGGTTGGCGGTCCATCCTCCCAGCCGGTTGTGCTCATGGAACCGCCCATAGCCTGAGCTACGGTTTCATAGACTTTGAGATCGACGAATTTTCCTGGTCCAAAGCCTTTGATAGACGCATATATAAGACGAGGATTGATCTCATGTATGACCTCCCACGGAAACCCCTGCCGAGCCAGCGCACCGGGTGCAAAGTTTTCACAGATCACATCGGAAACTTCGAGTAGGCGCTTAAATATTTTCTTTCCCTGCTCCGTCTTGGTATTGAGCGTGATGCTCTTCTTGTTACAATTGAGCATGGTGAAATACAGGCTATCCACATCTGGGATATCGCGTAACTGCTGGCGGGTGATATCGCCTCTACCCGGGAATTCTACTTTGATGACCTCAGCGCCAAACCAGGCCAGTATCTGAGTACAAGTAGGCCCTGATTGCACGTGTGTCATGTCTACAATGCGAACACCATCTAATGCCTTTGCCATAACTGTTTGATTCCTTCCTTTGTTTAATCATTTTTTGGATATGACACTTTGTGGGTTGAGATTACCAATTCGACCACTTTCGGTACCGGCTTTTTCGTCAATCACTGCATTAACAAGCGTCGGCTTACCGGAATCCAGGGCTTCGTTTACGGCACGGGCAAGGGTGTCGGGTGATATAGCATTTACCCCAACACCACCGAACGCTTCCATCATCTTGTCGTAGCGAGCATCTTTGACAAAAACCGTTGGCGCAACGTCTAAGCCGCCCGTGGGATTCACATCCGACCCCCTGTAAATACCCCCGTTATTAAATACGACGATACAAATTGGCAAATTGTAACGACAAATCGTTTCTACCTCCATACCCGAGAAACCAAAGGCACTATCCCCTTCAATGGCAAGCACAGGGCAACCCGTCTCAACGGCCGCTCCGATGGCTTGGCCCATTCCAATGCCCATGACACCCCAGGTCCCTACATCAAGCCGTTTACGCGGCTTGTACATGTCGATGACGCTGCGGGCAATATCGAGCGTATTTGCGCCCTCATTTACAAGGATTATATCCGGCCGCTCTTTAACGATGGTCCGAAGTACACCCAGCGCGCCGTGATAATCCATGGGTATATTATTGTTTTGCAACTTTGGCGCCATTCGTTTGACATTGGCCTCTTTCTTCGAACTGACAGCCTCTGTCCAGTCAGTAGGCGGAGTAGGCCACTTATCTCCCATGCTTTTAAGAAGTGCAGAAACACAGGAGCCAATATCGCCGACCAGGGGGGCCACGATCTGGACATTACTGTCTATTTCTTTAGGCTCAATATCAATCTGTACAAACTTCTTGGGTTTATCACCCCAGGACTTCCCCTTACCATGTGATAGCAGCCAGTTGAGACGCGCACCAATCATAACAACGACATCGGCTTCTTTCAGCACCAGCGAGCGAGCAGGCCCTGCTGATTGTGAATGTGTATCGGGCAGTAAACCCTTAGCCATACTCATGGGCAAATAGGGCATGCCACTCTTCTCAACAAATGCCCGGATCTCATCATCAGCCTGAGCATAGGCAGCACCTTTGCCCAGGATAATCAAGGGACGCTCGGCGCTTTTTATAACATCTAGCGCACGCGCCACAGACTCCGGTGACGGCAACTGGCGCGGCGCGGCATCGATGACCTTGACAAGCGACTTTTCACCGGCATCAGCATCCATGGTTTGTCCAATGAGCTTTGCCGGAAGATCAAGATAGACGCCTCCCGGTCGGCCAGAAACAGCTGACCGGATGGCCCGTGCTATACCAATGCCAATGTCTTCTGCACACAATACGCGGTAGGCTGCCTTGCAAAGTGGCTTAGCAATGGCCAGCTGGTCCATCTCTTCATAATCTCCTTGCTGCAGATCAACAATTTCTCGCTCCGACGAACCACTGATTAGAATCATTGGAAAGCAGTTGGTCGTGGCGTGGGCTAAAGCCGTCAGACCATTTAGAAAGCCTGGGGCTGAGACGGTCATACAGACCCCTGGCTTTTTCGTTAGGAATCCCGCAATGGCGGCAGCATAACCTGCATTTTGCTCGTGCCTAAATGAAAGAACACGCATCCCTTCAGCCTGCATATAACGACCCAAATCCGTGATTGGAATGCCGGGTACATTATAGATTGTGGTGATATCGTTTAGCTTGAGCGCATCGATGATTAGATGAAAGCCATCCGTTAATATTTCTGTGCCTGCATCAGCCATTTTATATTCCTCTTTTTTCTCCGGATAATTTCCAGTCAGTTAGCTCAAAAAACCCTGCACACTTTTCAACGGGTTCAGTTTAATTGAATATCAAATATCCGCACCAGAATTAACAGGGTGCTCATGCCTGTAAAAACGGCCATACTTATCCAACTGAAACAACGCGCGAATAATGAAGGATAGAAGGTGGTATCTTCTTTAGGTATTACAGTTACGCAATAGTAAAAATTTAAAAAAAAGACGACCGGCGCGATAAAATAGGCCAGTGCGGATGCGACGAGAACAAGGTACACAGGGCGCGGGACGCCAACGATAAGCACTACGGCGGTAATCAGGGAGAATAACATCGTCATTCGATAGATGTTATATTCAGAATACCAGGTTCTGCGATGATCGTCGGTCAGATCTTCTCTGGCCACACCGGACAGGCTTGCTGTAGATCGGAATAAATTACGACAGCAGGCCCCGACTACCCTTGGCCAACCGTCAAAATAATTAAAGGCGGTAGAAAATGTGGCCGCAAAAGCGCCGAGTATAAATAACACCATCGCCCACGGCCCCACACTCTGAGTGAAAATCTGTGCAATCTCACCCATCACCCCCCGGCCCGATACCGAACTGGGATACATCCATACCGCTGCCAGTAATAAAAAGAGACATGCGATAAAAAAGGAAATCACATGCCCAAAACGAAAATCCCATAGGCCGATTTTGAACCATCTTTGACAGTACTCAAGCGCATGAGGCGGTATATGAATGGTGTCGGCCGTAAGATCTTCTTTCTTAGAAGTAAATGGGTCAAAGTTCTTTGCCAATCCCATGTCTTCAAGCTGCGAACGGATCTTACCCATACCCACCTTTTTGGCTTTCCCCCATTCCGATGCCTGCAGGGATACATCCATACCCGTTGGAAGGAGCCCGAGAAAAGCGGCGACAATCAACCAGGATCCTTCCGGCATTTCGAAAATAAAGAAATGAGCCATGGCCGCCATGGGGGCCGGTTTGATAAAATACACGGCCACGGTGGAGACCAGGAGCATGCCCGAAGCAATTTTTGCCACCGTTTCAACCGTTGAGTAGCTGCCCGACAGGATTATCGTAACACAGATAATCCCCATAACCAATCCATAGGACCATAAGGGAAGGCCCCATCCCAAGAAAACGGAGAAAAAATAATACAACACGGCGGCACAGGCGACCAGCCTGCCTGCCTGACCTATGGCACATTGTATAATGGTGGTGATCAGCACATACCAGAGGGGCCATTTTTTCCAGGCGGTTCCGTAGGCCTCCATGATACTCTTCCCGGTGGCATTGGTGAAACGAAAAGCCATCTCGAAGCCATAGTATTTGAATATATAGGCCAGAGGAAGGCACCATAGCAACGCGAAGGCAAAACGTCCCCCGGCCGTAGGAGCGGTCACCAGGTGACTGGTACCGATACCTGTCATCATTAAAACCATACCAGGACCAAAATGACGGATCAAACTGCGAACATCTGTTTTCGGTAATTCTAAATGTTCTAATTCGGCTTGATCCTTTACTGCCGATATCTGTTGGTCTGCCACGGGCGTACCTCCTTCTTGACGGTGGTATTTATGAAAGGGCTCCGGCGCCGCGTGCCCACGTATATTTGGCGCCAAGCACAGCAACCGGTAATTCCATTCTATAGGGATAAGCCACAATACCGTGATCATAGAGATATTCTGCGGCTTCCTCAACTTCTACATCACCTACCAGTGAGGCGACGATCGGTTTATGAATTCCTTTCTCTTTTGCCTGGGCAATGGTCTCAACCGCTAACCTGGCAAAGACCATGGGGGGAGTAATGATAGTGTGCCAGTACCCCAGGATGAGGGCATGAATGCGATCATCTTCCAAACCAAGCTTTATGGTGTTTTGATACGTTGATGGCGGTTCGCCACCCGTAATGTCAACCGGGTTTCCCGCAGCTCCGAAAGGCGGGATGAATTCTCTGAATGCGGCGTCGAGGTCCTGGGGCATGTGCATGAGCTTCAGGCCATGCTCCACACAGGCATCGGACAGTAAAACGCCCGAGCCCCCGGCACCGGTAATAATAAGGATATTTTCGCCTTTGGGCGTGGGCAGGACGGGAAGTCCCCTGGCAAACTGCAACATGTCATTGAGGTTTCTGGCCTGAATAACGCCACTTTGCTGTAGAATGTCTTCGTAGACCTTGGTATTACCTGCCAAAGCCCCCGTATGGGATGCTGCTGCCCGGGCGCCAGCCTGTGTACGCCCCGCCTTGAGTACCACCACCGGTTTTTTCTTCGACACCCGGCTCGCCACTTCGGCAAACGTCCGTCCGTCTTTCAGGTCTTCTACGTGCATCGCAATAACCTGGGTGTTGTCATCCTGCTCGAAAAAGGTGAGTAAATCATCTTCATCCAGATCCGATTTGTTACCCAGGCCGACAATAGCAGACACTCCCATCTTCGCAGTACGGCTGAAGCCGATAATCGCCATGCCTACACCCCCACTTTGTGAAGATAGGGCGGCGGCGCCTTTATAATCATACGGTGTACAAAAAGTGGCGCAGAGGTTCTGAGGAGTATAGTAAAAACCGTATATATTAGGTCCCATGATTCGGATGTTGTGTTTTCGGGCGATCTCTACCATGTCCTGTTGTAAGGCGGTCTCCCCGATTTCTGCGAAGCCGGAAGGAATCATGATGGCCCCGGCAACGCCCTTTTTACCCACATCCTCCAACGTTTGCAATACAAATTTGGCAGGAATAGCGAACACCGCAATATCCACCTTACCGGGAATGTCCAACACACTGCGATAACATTTTCGGCCAAGAATCTCATCCGCCTTTGGATTCACGGGCAGTATCTCACCCTCATACCCACCATTGATAAGATTTTTCATCACCGAATTCCCGATTTTTCCCTCTTCTGCAGAAGCGCCTATGACGGCCACGGCATCCGGTTTCATGATGCGGTTCATCGCCGTCAAAATCTCATCCTGTGAAGGCCGAAAAACAGGCACTTTTTCCGTGAAATCGACCAGGATACGACAATCTACTGCGGTCGCCCCTTCCGTCCCCACAAAGACCGGATTTAAATCCATCTCCATGATTTCCGGAATATCGGTGAGTAGTTGTGATACCTTCTGAATAATGTCTGCCAGGGCGTCCCGATCAACGGGATCACCTCCTCGAACACCGCGTAATAATTCCGCCGCCTTAATCCCGTCGAGCATGGAGTACGCTTCGTCACGGTTGACCGGCGCTAGTCTGAAGGTGATGTCCTTAAGCACTTCGACCAGGATGCCTCCCAATCCGAAGGCCACCAATTTGCCGAAGGTCGGATCTGTCAATCCACCGATAATGACTTCCTGAGCGGCGGGAACCATTTGCTGTACCTGCACACCGACGATCTGGGCATCCGCCTTGTAATTACGTGCATTATCAATAATCGTGTCATAGCTCTCTTCCACCTGAGCAGCTTCTGAGAGATCTGCAATAACACCACCGGCGTCTGTTTTGTGTAATATGTCTGGAGAAACAATCTTGAGTATCACGGGATAACCCATTGTTTCAGCAAGACGAACGGCTTCATTGGCGGAATGCGCAACTCCCTCCTTTGGGACGGGAATGCCGTAACAGGAACAGATGGCCTGGCACTCTGACGGGGTCAGAGCTGTCCGTCCTTCAGAGTGTACCGTATCCATGATTTTTCGCGCAGACATCTGATCAGTAGTCATCAATTTTCTCCTCAAATATTAAATTTTATATTCGGAATTAAACAGGGTATGTACCGATAGCCTTATAGAACAATTTCTGCCTATCTTTACAACACAAAATATGATTCCGGTGGTTCTTTATAGGGAGTACAGATAATAGATTGAGAGCCTGAACTTGTCAAGGCGATTTCCAACGTACAGCCTAGCGCTCAAGCTGGCTGCATTCTGCTACATACCCGGTGTTGAACGCCCTGGACTGTCTCCATCGAGACAGCCCAGGATATGACCTGTATCCATTTACAAATTAAGCAGATACGAGAACTTGGCTACCAGTTGCTGATCCCTTAGTCGGAGCGGCGTCCGGTCGTAGGGCCCGAAGGTGGGGTCGGTATCCAGCGAATCATTATGAAATTGGTTGAATGCCAGGAAGAACGAATGACCAAATGGCGACCGGTAGGCCACCAGAAAGTTCATGGTGACCGTGTTGAGATGGAAACTATCCTGTTGCCTCTTTTTATCAATATTGATCTGAACGAACGAGTTGAACGATAGGTTCGGCGTAAAAGAATAGGAGGTTCGGATCCGTGGGATGAGGCGGTTATTGTAGTCATATTCACCGACAACAACCGGCGTGTTCAGGTCGCTCCGCTCAATACGGTTCCAGTTAAGGCCCGGCTCAATGGCAAGTCGCGGATTGGGTTTGATGGACAGCCCGCCGGACAGAGAAATCAGATCGCCGCCGTAGAACTTGCCGAAACTCATATTACTTTCGCCGGATATCTTCTTGCCCCGGTTCGTAAAGAAGAACAGTCTTCCCTGATCATAGGTATACTGCCCCGGAGCAAAATGGACGCCGGCGATCCGACGGTTGGAGGTGCCGCTCAGCGTGTCGAAGTTCCGTGTCCAGCTTATGTTAAAACCGACGCCATTCTCCAGAGAAAAGAAAACGGACGGATTAAACTGCCAGGTTTCAGGATTGGAGAAGCTGTCTCCTCTATTGGTGAGATAATTCCCACGGATGCTGGACTGAATGTTACGGATCCCATATTTGCGAATGAAAGGATTGAACGACACGGAATACCCTGCTCGTCTGATGTCAGTCTGCCTGATAAAGCCGGATTGAGCGATGAAGTTATCCCCGATTTCAAGGTAGGAAAAACTATAATCCATCCAACGGTTGCGCCATTTCTGCTCTACACGCCAGGTGATATCTTCACTCTTGTTGCTCAAGGTGTCCGTCCAGCTTTTCGCGAACATCATTTGCAACTGATGTTGACTACTACGGAAGGCGATATTACCGTCGAACCCGAGCACCCGATTGAAGTTGCTGCCTGCAAATCGCGGAATTACAGTGCCTATATCATCGTTCCATCCCGGATTCGGTTCCTTAAATGTAGCTAGAAGGCCGAAACTGGATCGGGCGCCGACATCCTGAGAGACTCGAATCGCCTGCCAGTTGGTTAGCGGTTCGGTCTCAATTACGCCGTCATCGTCATATCGGGTTTCCCGTGTTTGGGCGTTGAAATAACCGATGGTCGTACTGCCGACCTTGCCCGTCAAACGCATTCCCAGATCGACCGGTACACTGGATCCGTCCGGCAACTGACGGCCGACCCGGCGGCTGAAGAAAATCT
>CAJXCW010000059.1 GCA_913051705.1 uncultured bacterium | reverse complement strand
ATTCAATAATTGAATTAGTTTTAGTTGACAAAAAGAATAATCAAACTATTATTAAGGATAAGGGGTCTAGTGCTTGTGTAGAAGTAGCTGGAAAATATGATTTGTTAATTTGCTAATAAGAGTAGGGTTTTATATTTTTTAATCGGTATATAATTAAATTTATGTGAACTTATATTTTTAATTATGAAATCAAAATTTAAAATTCTTTTTTTATCAATTTTTTTATTTATATTTTGTAATAAAAATGAAGAAAATAATCAAAATCAAAATATAGAGACTTTAGTTGATACTAACTATGATATTACTAAACTTCTTTCTCATTTTGACGGTACTGGGTTAACTTATGAGATAAATAACAATATAGCTATTTTTAACACTGAAGACTTACCCAACCATACAAGCCCCTATTGGGATAGTTCTAATGAATTGTATGAATCTTATAATGGAACAAATAGTAATTTTAAAATAAACCCTAATAAAATAGTTACTCAAAATATTACAATAAATATTCCTTTATATCCTACAAAGAGTAATATTCATGAAAATACTCGTCTTGGATCGATTGGAATATCAAGAAATGGAATTGTTTTTTATAATCAGTATGCTGGACCAGATCAACCGTTAACTAATGAAATTGATAGTTTTGATCAATGGCTTGGTCATCCTCAGCTTCAGGGGGCTTATCATTATCATATTGAACCAGCTTTTTTAACACAAGAATTTGGTCAAGATGCTTTTTTGGGTTTATTAGCTGATGGGTTTCCAGTCTATGGTCCTGTTGAAGATGGTCATTTAGTTATCAACCATATTTTTGCACATTGGTTTCAAAAAAAGCACCGGTCGCTGGATGCGCATATGATACACCACCAAAAAAATGGTGCGGGGGGACACCGGGGAGCTCGTTCCCATTAAGAGATTTCAGGGTCAGGACGCCGCCGACATCCCGTTCAACCTGGAAATCTTTAAATTCAAAATTCATACCGGTGTAAGACAGCGAGGTACGAAGATCGGGAACAGGGGACCAGGCAAGTTTAAATTCTATTCCTATATTTTGCGTTTTACCGGCGTTTCTGAAATATATTTCGTCCGTGTTGGGATCGTTGATTTGAAAGGGCAGCAACATATCCTGTATTCTAAATGCAAAAAGGGCGGCATCCCATGAAAACCCGGCATCAGGAATAAATCCTTTTACGCCTGCCTCAAATCCTCTTAACCTTTCCGGATTGAGATTAGGATTAAAGCCGCCCTCCCGTACTGGTTGGTTGCTTAACTCATTAGTAGTCGGGGTTTGAAATGAGGTGGAAAATACACCATAAAGAGCCACATACGGTCTGGGCTTATAGGTCACACCAACCATCGGGCTGAATTGATTCATTGTACGGCTACCGGAATCATCGGTACCGTCGGAAAGAAATTTATCATCTACTTTAAATCGATATCTGTCATATCGACCCCCTGCGGTCAGGATCACATCCGAACGGGGCGACCATTCCAATTCGACAAAGGGGCCAATACCCAGAACCTGCTCATGCTGATTCAATTCCTGAGCGCCTACTGTCAAGACGCTGAACACCCGCTCATTGTTTAATTTACCCACTTCACTATTTGGGATGCCCCCATTGGAAAATTCCTGCCGATCATCACTCTGGAATTCTATATCCGTCCCGCCCGTAATCCGAAACGTGCTTTGTCCCATCCTGACCTGGCGACTGTATACCCCACGAACCCCTCCACCCTTCCTCTTTAAATCAATAATGCCCCCAGGGATTGGATTAAACAACGTCCGCCCCATGCCAAACACCGTGACGTCTGCGCTCTGACGGTCATCTCTATAAGAAAGCGTAATACCACCCTGTCCTTGCGTCACCTTTTTTGATGCCCCCTGTCTCTGAACGAATGATCGGGCACTGGTGGGTGTGGTATCGGAGGTGGTTTTATCTAATGAACTGGGGTTGAATTGATAAGGGGCTTTGAAAAAGTTAAAAACCGTGGTGATTTGCACTTTATCATTGAGCGTATGACGACCAACAGCATTAATCCCATTCGACCGGGCAAACGCATGGTCACGATATCCGTCAAACCAGAATGAATTGAAGTTAATCAAATACTCATGTCTACCGACCTTACCGGTTGCTTTTCCCTGAAAGCGACGCAGCCCGTTGGACCCGAATATAAACCGGGGAGTAACCTCTATTGGGGTGTCCGGGGCTCCCTGGGTGAGGATGTTTAAAACCCCGCCCGCAGCATTGCCATAAAGGGATGAATTGGGACCTCGAACTACCTCGATCTGACCGGCAGAGGTTAAATCAAGGTTGTTTAATTGCGACTGACCATCTGCCATGGTTAGTGGGATGCCGTCCTGAATTATTTTCACGCCGCGAACGCCGAATGATGCGCGGCTACCTAATCCTCGGATCGTGACCCGATCCCCCTGAGATGTATTGTTCCGGTTGTTTACGATTACCCCCGGGACACTCCTTAAATTCTCCTCAAGCGAATAACCTATTTCTCCCCGTTGAATCTGAATTTGATCAATGGATTCTATGGCATAGGGCACATCAAAAATAAGTCTGGTATGCCGGGTTGCCGTGACTTCTATCAGGTCGCCTTCATATCTAATATCTAGTGAATCCTGGGAGGTAGTGGCGTTCTGGCCGTACGCAGAAGAGGGAAAAGAACACAACAAACAGCAAAACATGAGCAGGGCAATTTTATTCATTAGGTTTTGTTATCTATTTGGGAGGTACTTGTTATGGGGAAACGCAGAATGGGCGTGATCTCTTCAAAATGGTATTGAAAGAAAAGACCACGCCCGGTCTGGCATTATTCCATCTCACGGATTTTTATGTTTCTGAATCGGATTTTTCCATCTCCAAAAGCTTGAAGCACGACCACACCGCTATAATGGGCCCTGTCCTGAATTTTCGCGGTTTCCTCACCGTTTAACGTTACCGTGATATCACGACCTTTAGCAGTTATATCCATGGTATTCCACTTGCCTTCTGTTTTAGGCATCTTATCGTCTTTATGAAGACTGACAATCATACCGGTCATATAACCAGATGAATGGGTATCAGCAATATTGATTTCATAAAAATTATATTGGCTTACTCCAGACATTGTATTACGCGGACCACGAATAAAAACTCCACTATTGTGACCGGCATCCTGATTGAATTCTACATGAAGTTCAAAATTGGTATATGCCTTGAATGTGCCAATATAGCCTGGGCCACGCCCGAGTTTCTCTCCGGTCAACTCACCGTTTTCAACCGTCCAGTTAGCGGCACCGCCACGATTAACCCATCCAAGTAGCGACTTGCCGTCAAACAACAACTGCCATCCTGCTTCTTTGTCCATCTCACTCAACATATTGTTTTCCTGAGCTTTAACCTCTGCGCTGAAGCCCAGGGGCAGGACGATTATAGCAGCTAAAACAAACGACATGAACCGTTTCATGTTATGACCTCCAATGATGAGTTAAAACGACGAACCTACAAATCTACGATCCCAGAAGGGCTCAAAGGTACCGATAGGTGGCATACACCATAATGAAAAAACGTCTCGTAGCTTCCCTATTTACTTCTCCGGCAGCATCGAGTAAAATGATGTTTTGTTTTATTTCAATAAATTTGGATATCGATGAATATATATAGGTGTGTACGCGGCGTAAAGTGTTTTTTCCAAGACCGTATTTCTATTGTATGTAATCAAGAACGCCTACATCATAATAGGTCCTGTACCGCCCTTCGGCGAACTTCTCATTAAACGACTGGATGTGCTGCATTACGTTTGTCATCAGGTGCCGGTCAACACGGAGAGGGTGCCCCCTACCTCTCAAGTTGACATAGGCGCGAATCAACACACTATGGTCCTTTATCGGCAATTGACGCACATTTTCTGCAAAAGAGGCCATCAGGCCATCAGGAACCAGATAATATTCGACATTCGATAAATAAAATGCCGATACATAGTCCCTGCGGTTTTTTATATATTTTCCAATCGCCTTAAGTGCTTTATCGCCTGCAAAGTTACCAGTCAGGGGGATAATAAGATTTTTTAACTGCATCTCTCTGATATACAAATAATCACCCTCGTCGTTTAAAAAATTACCATATTCACCATGACGATCCTGGCCGAGGAGAAATGATCTGTAGGGGATAAAACTGATGCCTCTGCTGCCATCGGATTTATACTCCCACTGAAGGTTGAGATGTTGATCATAAAACATCCGAGACAGATCGGCAATCTTTTCCCAATCGGTCTGCGATAAATCAATTTTATAGGTCTTTATTTGGTCTTTTATTTGGTCCATATTCTCAATGAGGTAAGCCTCATCCCCTTCAATACGGTCAAAATAATCGACCAGGTGAGCGATATTGGAAAGGTCGCTTGAGGGGATAACGGTCGATGTCGGTTTACTGAACAGGATTGAGAGGTATTCAGTCCGTGAATCGGCCAGTTCCATGATGGCTTTAAAAAGCAGGTGCTCCAGCAGGTTATCCCGTCTTATATCTAAAATAAATGCATACTTTGGCTTGATACGAGCAATATATGTAAAATTCTGATCCGGTCCGACGCCTATATAGACCCCACCTTGGACGCCGATATTTTCCATCGCCTCGATTATATGCAAATAGGAAATTTCGTTGGAGATGATATTGTCACTATCAAAAAACGCGGAGGGTTCGGAGAGGGAATCGATGGTGGCAGAAAATTCATCATTCGATAAAGCGAGATCTGTATCGGGCGGATCGGCGGTCTGACAACCCGACCACAGGGATAACATGACGGCGATCGCAACAATTCGAATGGGATACTGGACTCTGTTCAGGCACATCAATACACTCCGGGATTAATTGCCTATTATACATTTTATGATCATATGGTATTCACATAAAAGTTGAGAGGAGGAGGTGCAGGGGACCAACGTGCGCTCGATTGCATGACCGCAGCGTAATTTTCGTAATTATGGTGGGACCGGCCCAAGAGAGGCAAGTTTCAGTGAAGCACAAAGTACAAAACACCCTGATGATGCGCAGCCTTTCGCGTAACATCAGTTATAATTCAGAAGACGCCCGGCCCTGTCTCAGACAAGCGGGATTATCCCCCTGCTTTTCCTCGCCGTCGGCGCCGCAGAGTTTACAACCATCAGGACCGCCGCAACTACCCTGGATACGCCGGTTCCCGATGATTACGCCTATCGCCATAACAAAGATGAAAGCCCCGAAGGCGCCTAAAGTTATAAAAAAGATCTCCATTTGTTCTTATCCTTTACTATGGATATTTTTATTGAATTCGGGTGTTGCTTTTTCAAAAAACCCATCCGCGCCTTTAATAATAAATAAGACGGGCAGCCGTTCTCGCTCAGCCAGTTGGTACCCTTTTTGTGGACCAAGCACCATGAAAGCGGTAGCCAGCGCATCCGCCCGCATACAGGAGGGGGCCAATACCGTAACCGATGCCAGACGATGTTGAACAGGCTGTCCTGTTTTCGGGTTGATCTCGTGTGAATATCTCTGACCGTCCTTGTCAAAATAGTTACGGTAATCGCCCGATGTAGCAATCGCCTTATTATTCAGCGTAATAACCTTTTGAATCTCTTGTTTATCAATAACAGGACGTTCTATCGCAATTTTCCATAACATGCCATCATTTTTGTGCCCCCTGGCCTTCATTTCCCCACCTATATCCACAAGGAAATCGTTGATCCCTATGGATACAAGATACGCTGATATATGATCAACACCAAACCCTTTCGCAATACCGGATAAATCGAGATACAGGTCTACTATATCCTTCTTCAATGATGGTGGGGTGAAACGGGACTGCAAGTGATGCGATCCCACTTTCTTTAAGGTACTATTAATTTTTTCCTGGCTTAAGATCGTTCCCTTTCCGCCTGATGGACCAAATCCCCACAGGTTCACAAGGGGGCCGACAGTAATATCAAATGCTTCTTCCGTCAATTGGTGAATGTTGAGCGCTTCCTCGACAACCAGAGCCGTTTCGGATGAAACAGGAAACCAATCGGTTTTCCTGTACTGGTTAAAACGAGAGAGCTCAGAGTCCGAAATATAGGTGGACATCTGTGCGTTCGTCTTTTCCAGAAGCCGGTCTATAGCGGCCTTTAATTCATCCGGGTGGATTGACGGGGGAAGTTCCGCAACGGTAACCTTGTAATAGGTCCCCATCGTAGAACCCGACAGGCTGATGGGATCGTTGACATTTGGAAGTGATGACGGTTGGCTACAATATAAAAAGACCGAACTATAGAAAACAAGTGCGGCCAACGAAAAGAATTTGAATTGGGATGACATGATGCAATGATTGCCCAGCGGATACATCCAAACTATCGTTTTAAATCCGTATATAATCCAGGGAGATATTAATGTTTGAACCGTTAGCCGGGGGAAGGTATTCTGCCCTAACCACCAAAGTCATCGAAGAGGATATTTTCATCTTCGACACCAAGATTTTCGAGCATACTAATTACGGCTCCGTTCATCATAGGAGGGCCACAGATATAAAATTCACAATCTTCTGGAGCGGGGTGGTCATTAAGATATTCATCGTACAGGACCTGATGAATGAATCCCGTATAGCCATCCCAATTATCTTCGGGTAATGGTTCAGATAATGCAACGTGCCAGGTGAAGTTTTCGTTTTCTTTCTGAAGCATGTCGTAGTCTTCTACATAAAACATCTCCCGGAAACTTCGGGCACCATACCAGAAGGAGATTTTTCTATTTGTATGCAGCCGCATGAGTTGGTCAAAGATATGGGATCGCATAGGGGCCATGCCCGCACCACCACCAACAAAAATCATCTCCGTTTCTGTCTCTTTGGCAAAGAACTCACCAAACGGACCAGAGATAGTCACTGGATCACCCGGCTTGAGGCTGTAAGTAAAAGAGGACATTTTACCGGGGGCAATCCCTTCAGGCCCGCGTGGCGGAGGGGTGGCGATTCGGATGTTGAGCGTAATGATGCCCTTTTCTTCGGGATAATTTGCCATAGAATAAGCTCTGGTCACCGTTTCGTCGACTTTCGAAGTAAAGCGCCAGATATTGTGTTGGTCCCAATCTGGTTTGTATTGCTCTGCAATATCGAAATCTTTAAAATCTACCTCATGGGGAGGACACTCAATCTGAATAAATCCTCCCGCGCGAAAATCAACATTCTCTCCTGCTGGAAGTTCGAGAATCAGTTCTTTTATAAATGTGGCGACATCATCGTTGGAACGCACTTTACAATTCCACTTTTTAACCTCAAAAACTTCGGCCGGGACTTCAATGTTCATGTCCTGTTTTACAGGCACCTGGCAGGATAACCTGACGCCTTCACGCGCATCTCTTTTATTAATTTGAGAAAGTTCTGTCGCAAGGATATCGCCCCCTCCTTCCAGAACCTTCACCGTACATTGGCCACAGGTCCCACCACCACCACAAGCAGAGGAAATAAAAATTTGTTCTGCAGCAAGGACGTTAAGCAGCTTTCCTCCGCCCGGAACCGTAATCGCTTTATCCGGATCATTGTTGATAGTGATGGTCACATCGCCGCTTTGTACCAGTTGAGATTTAGCAACAAGAATTATTGCCACGAGGGACACAATGACGACCGAACACATGGTTACGCCCAGAAAAACTTCAAACATATCAGCCTTCCGCCTTATGTTAGTTTTATTAAAGCTGAATTCCTGAAAAAGCCATAAAGGCCAAGGACATAAGCCCAACTATGATAAAGGTGATACCAAGTCCCTTTAGCCCTTCGGGGATATTACTGTATTTCAGCTTTTCGCGTATACCTGCCAGACCAGCAATCGCTATGGCCCAACCGAAGCCGGTTCCAAAACCAAAAACCACACTTTCAGGAAAATTATAATCTCGCTCCACCATAAAAAGGGATCCGCCAAGAATCGCACAATTCACGGTAATGAGCGGTAGAAATATGCCCAGGGCATTATAAAGAGGAGGGAAAAATCTATCCAACGTCATTTCCAGAATTTGTATCATCGCGGCGATGACCCCGATATAGGAAATAAATCCGAGGAAAGTGAGATTGACCCCCTCAATACCTGCCCATATGAGGGCATCCTCCGCAAGAAGGTAACTATAAATCAAATTATTCATCGGTACCGTAATAGTCTGGACAACGATCACGGCGATTCCCAGGCCTACAGCCGTGGCGACTTTTTTTGATACAGCGATAAAAGTACACATGCCGAGGAAGAAGGCCAGGGCCATGTTTTCGACAAAGACAGAGGTGAGAAATATACTGAGGTAATTTTCCATCATGGTCCTTAATCCTCCTCAATCTGGTCTTTTTTCCAGCTTCTTAATATCCATATAAAAAAGCCAATAATAAAGAAGGCGCTTGGCGGAAGAAGCATTAAGCCATTTGAAACATACCATCCGCCTTCCGTGGAAAGAGGTAGGATAACATAGCCCATAAGACGGCCGGAGCCCAAAAGCTCTCGAAATACGCCGACCACAATTAGGATCATGCTGTAACCTATACCGTTTCCGATACCATCCAAAAAACTCAGGGCGACAGGCTCTTTCATCGCGAAAGCCTCCGCTCTTCCCATAACGATACAGTTGGTGATGATCAATCCAACAAAGATGGTCAATTGCTTGCTGATGTGATAGACATACGCTTGAAGAATCTGGTCGACGAGGATGACGAGTGAGGCGATTATCGTCATCTGAACGATAATTCGGATACTATCGGGGATATGATTCCGGATAACGCTGACGCTTGCATTTGATAAACCCAGGACAAAGGTCACTGCAATCGCCATCACAATTACCGTTTCCAGCTTGGTTGTAATAGCCAGGGCAGAACAGATTCCAAGAACTTGAAGGGCAATGGGATTGCTATCAAATAATGGGTCTAATAGAATCTTTTTTCCACGTAACCGCACCTGCTCCCGCACGGTTTCCTTGACTTCAGGTTCCGGGGTTACATCTATGTCAAGCGTGTCAGACACACTCATGATGGTGTCCTTTCATGGGGCCAATCTTCCTATCTATGCGCCTATTCTCTACGGATTTACTACCCACGGTCCGTTCCTTCAGATGCGCGTAATCTGTCTAAAAAATGCTTGAAACCATTTTCTCCCAGCCAGTATCGAAGGAGATCCCTTACGCCACGGGATGTAATGGTCGCTCCCGATAAGCCATCCACCCGGTATTGAAACTTCGGATCGTTGGGAATCACTTTTCCTTTCAGGACTTCTATTCCGATGTTCCAATTTTCGTCAAACGCTTTTTTTCCTATCCACTGAGCTTTCCACCGTGGATTATCGACCTCTCCACCCAGTCCCGGTGTTTCCCCGTGTTCATAGAAGGCAAAACCATTTATTGTGGTCATATCACTGTCCAGAGCGAGAAAACCGTATAATGTAGACCAGAGCCCTTTACCATGAACGGGAAGAATCATTTGTTGTAATAGCCCTTCCTCATCTCTGGCGATGTAGACTAAAGCATATTTCGACCTGTTTTTAATTCCTGCCAGATCGAGCTCTTTCGAAATAGGGATTCCGTATTCCGGGCTTTTCGCAGCCTTCCTCTGATCGAACGTGGCTATATCTATGTCTTCGTGATATTCTCCCGTAGCCAGATCAACCAGCTTAGCCTCGAACTTTGCGAAGAGTTCTTCGACGGACTTACCTTTTTCTAAAAGTCCGGCAGCCATAAGGATGTTTTTCTTCTTATCAAGATCCTTGTTTCGCAGCTGGTCCGATCTCAAGAAAACAGCAGCGCCGGACACGACGACAGAACAGACGATAGAAAGCAGTCCGGCGACGATGAGCGTCTTTTTGATCGTATCATTACCCATAGCGCAGCTTCCTTTTTTTAATGTGCGCATTCACGACCAGATTGTCGATGACGGGGGCAAACACATTGCCGAAGAGAATGGCAAGCATCATCCCCTCAGGGAAAGCAGGGTTAATAACGCGGACGAGTATAACGAGAAAACCGATGAGGAAACCATAGATCCACTTTCCCGTATCAGTCATGGCCGCAGAAACGGGATCTGTAGCCATAAAAACCAGGCCGAAAGCAAATCCACCCAGCACCAGATGCCATGCCGGGCTCACGGCAAACATAGAATTTGTATCACTCCCTACGGTATAAATCAGCCCGGAAGTGGCAAGGGCGCCAATGAGCACCGCCAGCATGATACGCCAGGAGCCGACACCGGTATAGACAAGTAAGGCGGCGCCGAAAAGACAGGCGAGTGTAGAGGTCTCTCCCATAGACCCTTGAACCTGCCCTAAAAAGGCCTCCATCCAGGTCATCTGTGCCGTAAGCACTTGCATGCTTTCAGCGGCAACGAGTCCCAGAGGCGTTGCGCCACTGAAACCGTCGACCGCAGTCCAGACAAAATCTCCGGACATTTGTGCCGGATAAGCGAAAAAGACGAAGGCGCGAGCCGTAAGCGCTGGATTGAGAAAGTTTTTACCTGTGCCCCCGAAAATCTCTTTTCCTATGACCACACCAAACGAAATGCCAATAGCCACTTGCCAGAGAGGAATCGTCGGTGGTAGAATAAGAGGGAAAAGTATTCCGGTGACCAGGAAGCCTTCGTTCATCTCATGTTTTCTTATGATGCAAAAGAGGGCTTCCCAGAACCCACCTACCATATTACAAACAAGAAAAATGGGAATGAAATAAAGCGCCCCGTGAAGTAGATTAGACACTATATTCTCGTAATCATACCCCACGCCAAGCGTCTGAATGACAAGGCCCCGCCACCCGGGCTCCGACAAGACCCCCATATTTTCCATCGCCAGATTAGCCTGGTAGCCCGTGTTGTACATAGCCATAAGGCCGCATGGAAAAAGCGCGATAGCGACGGTGATCATCATGCGTTTTAAATCTAAACCGTCCCGAACGTGCGTGGCGCCTTTGGTTACCTCTCCCGGAGAGTAAAGAAACGTATCCAGCGCTTCGTAAACCGGGTAAAGCTTTTCTAATTTTCCCCCTTCATTGAAGTGGGGGTGCACCTTATTCAGTATGGTTCTTAATTGCTTCATTACCCTTCCATCTCAATCTGTGTAAGATTTCGCCTTAACATGGGACCGTAGTCATATTTGCCGGGACAAACAAAAGTCGATAGAGCCAGATCTTCTTCGTCCAGCTCCAGACAACCTAACGCCTGCGCCTGATCTGTATCTTCTACAATCAGCGCCCGCAATAGAAAAGTGATCATGATATCCAGGGGCATAATTTTCTCATACATGCCGATGGGAACCATGGCGCGTTCACTCCCGCCGGTGGTAGAGCTGAAAGCAAACCGTTTCCCCGGTATGAGTTTAGATATAAAAGTGGATATGATAGAAAACTTATCAAACCCTGGAAGCTGCCAATCCAACAACATGCGTTCTCGATTTTCAGCGATGACGCTGATCTGAAGGTGATAACGACCAAGGAAATCAAAGGGGCTTACCGCTATTTTTCCGTAAAAAACAGATCCTGAGATCACCCGGACCTCACCGTCTTTCAATTCATCGCTGACGATATCTTCAATATGTGCACCCAGCCGCGTGCGCAGCAAGCGTGGTCGTTTAACCATCGGGCCCGCGAGAGATATGATCCGCTCCACATTGATTTTTCCTGTCGTGAAAAGGAATCCAATCGCGAGGACGTCCTGATAATTCAGATACCAG
Source organism: uncultured bacterium (assembly GCA_913051705.1). GTDB lineage: Bacteria > JAAXHH01 > JAAXHH01 > JAAXHH01 > JAAXHH01 > CAJXCW01. Next base: position 11,624 of record CAJXCW010000059.1, on the reverse strand, counting down.
ACCGTCTTTTGGGCACTTACAGGATCCAGAACATGTATGTGCGTCCCCACCAGACCCGCGGGATGTGGCCCTTTAAACTCAGCCGTCGTTACAAAATTCAAATCAGCGCCGGGCAGGACCATGCCGGGTGCGTGACAGAGATATAGCTTGCCTTCCGTCAATTTTGAGAGGACGGTTAAACCATTGATGAAATCTTTTTCTCTTTCTGTAATGATAAGATGGGGCTGTAATGCCAGAGGATTCGTATCCATGGCATTGACAAAAATAGAGTGGGGTGTGGTTCCTGGGGGCGGGACTTTGCTGTAAGGTCTGGTTCTTAGCACAGGCCAAAGGCCGGACGCGAGTAATTTTTCTTCTACCTCGTCACGTGTGAGTTCCGAGAGCCGATCTTCCGGATAGGAACCAAAAGTTTCTTCCCCATTACCGCTCACGGCTATGACCACAGATTGCAGGATTCTTTTTTGACCACGGTTAATGGCGATGACTTCGCCGCATGCCGGCGAAGTGTAGCGTATGCCCGGCGTGATTTTGTCGGAAAAAAGGAGCTGGCCCAGTTTTACCGGGTCACCAACTTTTACCGCCATCATGGGTTTCATGCCCACATATTCTGTACCGATAACCGCAACAGTTTTTACATCAGCAGCCGCCTCGATTGCCAAGTCAGGCTCTCCCGTTATGGGTAAATCCAACCCTTTTTTAAATTCGAAAGGCAGGCTTGGCGCTTGTCCATTATTCATGCAAAGTTCTTTCATGCTTTGTGGACGTACTAATGTATTAAAATACTTTCCAGGTAAAGAGTGATATTTTGCCAGATCAAATCAGGCAGTACCTAAAATATAGAGACTTTTTCATTTTACAAATGTTTTTTTTAAAAACTTTTCTGCCACCTGCTACCCGCCACAAGCCACCGGCGCTGATGTTGCGCTCATTGCTACGTAAAATCAGTTGCTCATTCCTTATTTCGCATCTTATCCTGTTCGAGATAAGGCACCCCGTCGGAAATCCACTGAGGGGCTGGTTCGCCTTTCAGGTAATGCCCGAACCAGGTCAGTATTCTGCGATGATAGTCGATCTGATTATGCTTCTTGGCAAGCCCATGATTTTCTCCTTCATAGGCCAACAGAACGAGCTGTTTTCCTGCGCGGCGCGCTACATTGTAGTACTCAATCCCCTGGCGCATATCCACGTTGCCGTCCGCATCACCGACTTCTACCAGCAGAGGGGTATTCAGACTTTTAACGTTAAATACCGGCGAGTTACGGATATACGCGTCCGGGTCCTCCCAGTAGGGCACCTCCATGCGTTCCTGGCCGATCTCGAAATGTCCGGCTTCCGGAAAACCGGCATTCCAGAAGATCGCTCCGTACATGCTGATCAGATTGGTCAGCGGCGCGCCGGCTACCGCAGCGCTGAAAATGTCTGTCTGCGTCACGGCATAGGCGGCCTGGTATCCGCCCCAGGAGTGACCAACCAGGCCGACGCGGGCCGGATCCACCAGCCCAGTCTTCAGAACTTCTTCCACCGCCGCCTCAATGGTCTGCACAGAGGACCGACCGGGATCACGCGCTTTAAAAATGATATCCGGCTGCAAAACGAAGTATCCTTCGCTGGTGAACACGGTCGTGTTGTAATAGCTGCGTTCCGAAGGCGCCTGATACCGGTGCACCGACGGAGACCGGATTTCGTAAATATACACGATCATCGGGTACTGCTTTCCTGGTTCGTAGGCCGCCGGGTAGAACAAAGCGCCCTGAAGTTTCCGACCCCATGGATTCTCATATTCGATCAGTTCTGAACGACCCCAGGCATACTCTTTCTGGAACGGGTTGGTATGGCTAACCTGCCGCGCTCTGGTGAAATCATGGGGCGCTACAAAGTAATCGGGGGCATCGTCAAAATCCTGCGTGACATAGGCATAGATGTCAGCCTCTTCGGCTTTTATGAGCCGGTCCACACGGTCGTCGGTCCATACGACCGGTTCCGGCTGTTTGCCCAACTGGAGGCGGGCATAACCATACTTCTTGCTCCACTCGCCATACATGCTCAGGTATAAGGGCGCCGATGGATCGATGAATTTTTCCTCATCGTCAAGACGCACGTAGCGGTGCCGGATCCGCTCGTTTGACCCTTGCGTGAGGTTGACGGCGTCTGTCCCATCCGGACGAATCTGCCAGATGTCGTATTTGCCGTAGACCAGAACCGTCTTATCATCCCTGGTCCATCCCGCCAGGCCGAAGGGGGGCTTCTGCTCCACAGGATGATCGTATTCCTGATTTACAAAGGAGGTAGAAAGGTCGGTAGTTATCTTGGTATGCCGGCCGGTTTGGATGTCGTAGACCAGGTAGTGGTCCTTCTCCAGATAGAGGATATATCGGCCACCGGGACTGGCGCCGAAATTGTGCCGAATCCGTTCTCTTATTATCGTCCACCCACCGGACGTCACATCGACCAGATATAAATCTTGATAGGACCGGCCGAACATGCCGTCGAATTCATAGGGCGTGCGATCGGCGCCGATCGCGTAACGCTGTCCCGGCAATAGCGTAACCGGCTCGGTTAAATTTTTACCGAGCCGCACAACACGATTGGTCTTGAGATGCCAGGCGACAAGGTAATTACGCCGGCGGATGCGTTCTGCGCTCATCTTTTGTTCCGGGATCACCTGCCGATCTTTCGGGTGCCAGACCAGCACTTCGGCCGGTGCGAGCGCATCGACTGCCATCGAATCGGCGTCTGTTTCGACCTTCTCTTCCGTCGGCTTTTTCTCTCGATCCCGTATGCCGAAAAAGAGAATGGCGCCATCATCCGACCATTCCAGTTTCTGTCCTTCTACAATACGGGAGTTTTGTGGCACACCGGACAACGTGTCAGGATTCAAGATCAGTTTGGTTGGATTCTTATCATCAAGCTTCTGCCATGCAAGAATCACATGGGTCGCCTCTTCATACGCGTCATCCTCCCGTTCCCTCAGTACGGCGAGATCATCTTCCTTCTCCCGCCATGAGAGTCCAGTGTACCGGGTGGTCTCCGTGTCGAGCGTTCTCAGTATGCCTGTATCGGGATCGAAAACCTGTATGCCGTTCCCTGCCTGCCCTTCCGCGTCGATGATCATTGCGAGCATGGCGCCGTCCTCCTGCCAGGCGTATTCGGATACGTTGCCGAAGTTGGTTTTGATACCGGTTGACAGGTTAGTGATGACGAGGTCCACCCCTTTACTCTCCTGGTCTTTACGTGGATAGCGCTCCATGGCCAGGTAGGCCCCGTCGTCGCGAAAGATGAATGAGGCCACCTCTTCCACAACCGTACTATCCCCGGTGACCAGATTCAACAGGCCCAGATTATTACGTACGGACTTCTTCTGTTTTTCGCGTTTCTTCCGTTCTGATTCCGACATCTTGATGCCGTAAGCCAGCCATCGACTGTCGGCGGAAAAGGATACGCCTTCTCCAAATGGCATGACGGTGAGTACATCGGTGTCAAGTTGGCGAACCCGGAGTTCATTCTCCTCGTTAACTCTGGTAACCTCGTACGCGAGCCAACGGCCGTTGGGCGACAGCATACCGGATCTGAGTGTTTCCCACTTCCCGTAGTCCTCAGGCGTGACAGGCGAAGGGGTTCCGGCCGTCTGCGCAAAAGTTTGAAGGGCAACGGTGGCACAGAAAATCACGGTAAGAGAAAGCATTTTAGATAAGGATAATATGGACATACACGTTTCCTCCAGCACTGATGTGATGCGCCTTCAGGTCAGGTCAAACAATGACGCGCCATCACATACGGGGCATGACAGGGTGTGGTGCTTTGTACTTTATTAAACATCTTCCCTCTAATGATAACCTCGGTTAATGAGCTGAATCCAACGAAGCACAAAGCACAAAGTTGTCAAATTTTACGTGGCAAGCGGCGTAAAATCAGCTAACCGAAATCAGGCGGATTTGGGATCAATCATGATAAAGAGTATGGTAAATATAGACAAGGAAGAATTCACAGCGGTGCGGTGCGGAAAATACACGAAGGATAAAACTCTATCGGAATGGAACGAGGGGAAGTGGGCGTGCAAGCGAATACATCTCGCACGCCCACTCGCTTACAGAGGGCTATTTGAGCAGGGTCATACGGCGACTTTGCACAAAACCGGCGCCTACGGGCCTTTGGCAATAAGCTTGGGTGAAATACCAAGGATCTGATTCACCTGAGTGATCACATCGGTGATGTCGATGCTGCTGTCGGCATTGGCATCGGCTATCTTGAAGGCGGTGCTGCCTACTGCCGGTGCAGAATCTTTGCCTACAATGATGCGGAGGAGCTTGATGACATCAAGGAGGAGACCTTCCCGTCCAGATTCACATCGCCTCTGATGCCCACATTGAGCATGCCACTTCCTCAATAAACCGGTCGTGATGCCGCTGCAGACACGGCTTATCCAGGGCGTTGTGAATGGTATGAAGGATGCGCTCTATCGGTTCTCCCTTTTCTATAAAGTCAAACACGCCAAGATACAGCGCCTCGACCGTTATCGGAATCGTACCTGTTTCACTTAGAACAATCGTCTGAACAGCAGGATGGTGTGCTTCTACATGGCGAAGGACATCCATGCCGTGTATATGGGAAAGGTCCAAATCGAGCAGCACAAGGTCGATGGGAGATTCATCCAGTATCTGCATTGCTTCCCGGCCGTCGAAAGCCTCTGCGGTTGAGAAGCCTTCATCGCTTAGAATTTCACTCAGCTTGTTGCATAGCAAATGATCATCTTCCACGATAAGGATTGTGCCTTGTTTCGCCTTGACGTTTCCATCCTGTAAAGGCCGTCATCGGTGAGGTCAGCAAAAATGACATCCTGGCCGAATTGCAATCCTGGCCATGATTCCTGCTCAAGCCAGGATGGTAATGTATCAACGTCAGGGAAGTCCTGTGCCGGAGAACAGGCCGCCATGCAGATCAGCAGGCAGATTGATTGAATGCCCTTCATTATATTTCCTTTGTAACCCACGCGGATAAATATATCAAGAAAGAGCCGCGCCTGTGTGCTACAGGGTGGAGGTGCTGTCTCAATCAGCCTGGCGCCGTATTGGGTTCTCTGTTTATAGGATATTTTTCAATAAGATAAAAAAAGATCTTATGTCTAAGGAACCGTTTGATCCTGTGTCCAACACCTGGTTAGGCGAATATATCGAAAAGCACGGTACTGAGTCAGATTACCACAGAATTCTGTATGCTTGCCTATCGGGTTTTTTGCTTGACACATCGGGTCGCTTTTTTTATATTGCGTCACCTTTTGTCGTCCAGTTTGCGGCTCAGTCCAGGCGAAAAACAGGCTTTCGTGTAACAAATTTTTGTTCCCCATTTTATACCTGGAGTACGCCGGTGAATAACCCGAACGAAACCATACAGCAACGTATTAACAAGCTCGCAGAGCTCCGCGATCTCGGGGTCAATCCGTATCCGTATCGCTATGATATCTCCCATCCTGCTCAAACTATTCTTGATCAAGCAGACGCATTAATCGAAGACGGAACCCCGGTTACTGTCGCGGGAAGAATACTCTCAAAGCGGGGGCACGGTAAATCGGGCTTTGCGCATATAACAGACCGTACGGGACGCATCCAGGTCTATGTACGGCTCGACAAAGTAGGTGAAGCGGCTTACCATATGTATAGCCGTTTGATCGAAGTCGGGGACTATATCGGCGTTGAAGGTGTCGTCTTCCGGACCCGTACGGAAGAAATCACGGTATTGGTCGACAAGTGGGTTCTGCTTTCCAAGGCGTTACGTCCACTCCCTGAAAAGTGGCACGGGCTGCGCGATAAAGAGATCCGGTATCGACAACGGTATGTGGATCTGATCATCAATCCGGATGTAAAAGAGGTATTTCTCAAGCGTTCCCGGCTGATACGAACGATCCAGAAATTCATGGACGGTGAGGGATTTATCGAGGTGGAAACACCGATTTTACAGCCTTTATACGGCGGGGCGCTGGCCAGACCGTTTACAACCCATCATCATGCGTTGGATATGCCATTATATTTGCGCATCGCAGATGAGCTTTATCTTAAACGACTCATTGTCGGTGGCCTGGAACGGGTCTACGAGATCGGGCATGATTTTCGTAATGAAGGCATTGACCGGACGCATAATCCTGAATTTACGATGCTCGAGTTTTATATGGCGTATGCGGATTATACCGACGTGATGGACCTTGTTGAAAACTTATATGTGGCTGTTTTTCAGGAAGTCAACGGCACCCTGCTGCACACCTATCAGGGTGAGTCTATCGACATGACACCGCCCTGGCCTCGACTCCCGATGCTCGAAGCGATCAAAAAGTATGCCGATATCGATGTGGCTGGTCAATCGACGGAGGCCTTGGTGGCTTTATGTCAGGAACGAGAGATTGGTATGGATGCCCAGTTCAATCGGGGTAAATTAATCGACGGACTGTTTGAATTTTTTGTTCAACCCAGGTTGAATAATCCTACCTTCATCACGGAATATCCCGTGGAAATTTCACCGCTTGCCAAACGGCATCGGGAGAACCCGGAATTGACCGAGCGTTTTGAGCTCTTCATTTGCGGGAGTGAATGCGCCAATGCATTTTCTGAATTGAATGATCCCATCGATCAACGAGAACGATTCGAACAACAGGTAGACATGCAACAGAAGGGCGACGGCGAAGCGCACATCATGGATGAGGATTATCTTCGGGCTATGGAATACGGCATGCCGCCTACGGGCGGATGCGGCATCGGTATTGACCGTTTGGTGATGCTGGTCACGGACTCCGCGTCCATAAAAGATGTTCTGCTCTTTCCTCATATGCGATCTGAAACCTTTCAAGATGGTGAAGAGGGCTGGTCAGATCAAAACGAACAGCCTGAGAGTGACGAGTTGTGAACCGGTCCCGCTGGTCCTATGAGTTGTTCATCGCGATGAGATATTTGCGCTCAAAACGGCGAACGCGATTCGTTTCCATCATTACCTATATCTCTGTTGGCGGCATCCTTGTCGGCGTCGCGGCGTTGGTCATCGTGCTCTCGTTATTCAACGGTTTTGAGAGCGAAGTCCGTGAGCGGATTATCGGCCAGAGAGCCCATATAAACGTCTATTCGCTATACAATAGACCGATCCTTGATTTTGACACGTTAATTGATCGGATCATGGCCATTGATCATGTCGTATCGGCCGCCCCCTATGTGCTTGAAAAAGCCATATGCGCCCCAGTACCCTCAAGCCGAAACGCCACAGCCGGGGTGGTTGTTCTCGGAGTAGATCTTGAGCAGGAGCGCCAGGTTACCGATCTTCACAATAATATCGTGTTCGGTAAATTGAGTTTCGAACCAGAACCAGACATGGAAAATCCGGATGCTAAACCCTTACCGGGAATTATCATGGGACGGGGATTGGCTGATGCCCTTAGCGTCATGGTCGGACAGAAGGTCGTGTTAGGAAATATCCAGGGTTTATCCCTGACATCGATGCCAGTACCATACCTTCGCTCCTACCGCGTTACGGGCATATCGGAAACCGGATTTTATGAGTACGACGCCTCATTTGTGTATATTGCCCTTCCAGAAGCGCAGCGATTGTTCAAGCTCGGTGAAGGGGTCAACGGCATCGCCGTAAGAGTGGATGATAGAGACCTGGCACGGGCTGTCGGAGACGAAGTTGAGCAGGATTTAAATCGGTACGCGAAAAAAACAAGTGAAACATCTGTTGCGTCATCACGGCCTTCTACTTATTTTACGGTAGACTGGATGCAACAGCATAAGGGTCTATTTCAATGGATGACTCTTGAAAAATGGGCGTCATTCGCAGTACTCAACCTGATTATTCTGGTTGCTGCCTTTAATATCGTCAGCACCTTAATCATGGTGGTACTGGAAAAAACGAAGGACATTGGAATTTTAAAATCCATGGGAGCTACGGCCCGGAGTATAATGAAAGTCTTCATCATACAGGGTTCTGTTGTGGGCATTTTAGGCACGGCGCTGGGTTGCGCGATCGGTTTTACTATTTGCTGGATACAGATCACGTTCAAGTTGATTATGTTACCATCCGATATATATCTTATTGATGCCCTGCCGATACGCATCGATATGTTCGATTTTATCAGTGTGGCTGTCGGCTCCATGTTGATTTGTATATTGGCCGCCGTATATCCAGCCTGGAAGGCTGCCCAATTGGTACCGGTAGATGCCATCCATGAATAACAAAGGGTTGGCAGATATCGGCATGAGCGATCCGGGATCAACACAAACTACAGAAAAAAAAATTATACTGGAAGCGAAGGATATTCATAAGCGCTTTCATACCGGCGGTGATCAGTTAATTGTTCTGGAAGGCGTCAACCTGAAAATCAGGCAGGGCAGTATCATTGCCATTTTCGGCGCTTCCGGGGTGGGGAAAAGTACCCTGTTATACATTCTGGGGACACTCGACAGGCCCACATCCGGCCAGGTGGTCATTGACGCAACGAATGTTTTTGATTTGGAAGAGAACCAGCTGGCTGAGTTTCGGAATCGGACCGTTGGATTTGTTTTTCAGGGGCACCATTTACTGCCGGAATTTTCTGCCCAGGAAAATGTGATGATGCCGATGTTGATCGGCAGGCAGGATTGGGCTTCCGCGAAGGTGAAGGCGGAAAACCTTTTACAGGAGGTGGGCTTGTCTGAACGGGTCGGCCATAAGCCGGGTGAGTTATCCGGCGGAGAGCAACAGCGTGTCGCCGTCGCCCGGGCTCTGGCAGGATCTCCTCAGGTCATTCTGGCTGATGAGCCATCCGGCAATCTGGATAAAAAGACCGGCGTGGCACTGTTTGAAATGATCTCGGCATTAAGCCGCACTTATCATCAAGCGTTTGTTATCGTGACACATGATGAAGGGATAGGACGTCGAGCAGACCACATGTATGAACTGGCGGATGGCCGGTTGACCGACGTCACCTCGGAGCATAAGATATGAGTGAATCGTTCTGTTCTCAATGCGGCATGTCACTCAGCGATTTTAATGATACAGGACGATTGGGATGCGCCGGGTGTTATACCGCCTTTCGACAGGAATTGATCCCGGTATTCAAGCATGTGCATGGATATGCTCACCATACCGGTAAAATCCCTGTTGCGGATCCCCAACAGCTTGAGATAAGGACGGCACTTATTTCTCTTCGACGTGAGTTGAAACAAGCAGTGGCTCAGGAGGCGTTTGAACAGGCGGCCTCGCTTCGGGATCGTATTTATGATATCGAGCACCAAAAGGAACCTCTCCCGGCGGTGCCGCGTTGATCAATATGGATACGTCGATCAATGATTTTATCGATTTGAGTCCACGATGGTGTGACGGGGACGGGGACGCCTCTGAATTGATCATAAGCAGTCGGGCGCGATTAGCACGAAACTTGACGGCCATTCCGTTTGTGCATCGCACCATCAAAAATGATCTGTTCCGTATTATTAAAAAGGTAGAGACCGCAGTACGGACCAGTTCGGAGATGGAACAGGCGGTGTACTTTTCACTGCCGGACGCATCGGAGTTGGACCGTAAAGTCTTGGTAGAAAGGCGTTTGATCAGCCCGTCTCTGGCAGAAAGTGACCGGCCCGCAGGCGTGTTTATCAATCGATCTGAAACAACCAGTTTGATGGTTAACGAAGAAGATCACCTTCGGCTTCAGACTATTTGCAGTGGACTGCAATTAAACGCTGCCTGGCATGAAGCGGATAAAATCGATACCGAATTAAGCAAAATGCTGGATTTTGCTTACTCCGATGAGTTTGGATATTTAACCGCCTGCCCTACCAATGTGGGCACGGGCATACGTATGTCGGTGTTGATTCATTTGCCGGGACTGACCTGGTCGGATCAGATAGAACCGGTCATACGCGCCATGAGGGAAATTGGTTTTACCGTGCGGGGATTGTACGGGGAAGGGACAGGGACACTGGGTAATTTATATCAGATTTCAAACCAGTGGACCCTTGGATATGTGGAACAGGACATTGTCAACCGATTGGATGAGGTCGTCCAGAAGTTAATGGACTATGAGCACAAAGCATGTGACGCTTTGTTGGAAGAGGCCAAAAATCATATCGAAGACCGTATATGGCGTGCGTATGGTACATTGGCTCATGCCAGGTTGCTCAGTGAACAGGATGCGCTTGATGCCCTGTCCATGCTCAGAATGGGTACTTATATGAAGCTTTTTACGGAAATTAAAATGAAGTCGTTTAATAATTTGCTGGTTATTACACAATCTGCTCATGTTCAGAAACGCATAGGCCGATGTTTAAGTATAGAGGATCAGGATAAGCATCGCGCCGAATTAGTCCGGCAATATGTTAAATGAAGGTGCTATTAATTGAAGCCATGACACAATTTTCCATATGATGTTAGGTCGAAGGGAGTCCGAGATGCCCCAGGGAAGTAACAACAAATTCACGGAACGTTTCAAAAAAGTGATGCAGATCGCACGTGAAGAAGCCGCCAGGCTGCAGCATGATTATATTGCTACAGAACATTTGCTACTGGCTTTTATCCGTGATGGAGATGGGACTGCTGTCGCCATGCTGCGCAATCTCGGCATTGATCTTGAGGAGTTACGTCAATCCATCGAAGAGGCTACCGTCTCGCAATCTAGTGCCCTCACCATTGGCCAGGTGCCCTTTACCCCCCGGGCAAAGCAGGCGCTTGAGATAGCCGCCCATGAAGCCAGTAATATGAAATCAAAATATGTGGGGACCGAACATCTTTTACTGGCGCTCGTCAGGGATAAGCAAGGCATTGCTTCTCAGATCCTCGCCACCTATGATGTGAATTACGATAAAATAAAAGAAGAAGGGTTTGATCCAAGTGATCCAGAATTTTATAATGAAATCGACAACCGAATTAAAGAGGCGTTTCCTCATAAATTCGGGAATCAGAGTTCGGTGCAGGAACAACCGTCAAAACCTGCTCAAGTGGTAGCCGGGGCTTCACGTTCAACCCCAACTCCGGGTAAGGTAAAACTAACCAAAGAAGATGTAAGGTTAGCACAAAACTGGGGTATACCACTTGAACACTATGCTGCTGAAAAAGCCAAGGTACAAGATGCCGATGGTGAATACACAGCAATTAAACTGTAACGTGGAGGAGAAATTATGACACGTATTGAAGAATCACGTAATTCTCAATTAAGGGAAAATGAAACCAGAGAAGAAACAGAATACGTCTTTGAAGAGCCAAACGCAACTCATATTCCTCGTGGAGTTGAAGAAAGATTTAACCAGCAAGATATGTCTCTTGGTTGGTTAAGAATCCTTCTTAATGGTCAGGATGATTATCGAGAAATTGGTAAGAAGCAATCGCAAGGATGGGAATTTGTTACTCCTGAAGAAGTTCCTGAGATGGGATCAACTTCTGTCGTGAGAGAAGAAGGTCGCTATGCTGGAGTTGTCTGTCGTGGAGACATAGCCTTGGGTAAGATACCTACGGTAAAGCTAGAGGCCAAAAGAAAGCATTATAGGGATAAGGCAAATGAAATGTTAGATGCTGTGAATGCACAATTAATCTTGCTTTTGGACGTATTTTACATACATCCGATAAACTATAAATCATGTGAATAATTCATAATTCATAATTTAAAATTAATCGCTGGACCC
>CAJXCW010000058.1 GCA_913051705.1 uncultured bacterium | reverse complement strand
GATATCGGTAAATAATCCGTAACATTCTCAGGTGTGATGCCGCTGGCAATGGCCAGCGGGAACGCGCCGATGGCCTGTTTCATCGTTCTTATTTTATCTATGGATGCCGCAAAGCCCGTACCAGGGCCGCTGGTCGTCACCACATCCATGTAGTCTACCGCCGTTCGGGATGCCTGGACCACATCTTCCACCTCGCGTTGATATTTAAAGGCCACTCCGCCAAAATACAGACCTTGCCAACCCTGTGATTTCTGCGCTTGAAGCACCTTTTCAGCTTCTGTCTGATGTTCGCTGTGCTCATTGATCAGGGCGTTGTCTACCCAAACTCCTGCAACCTGGACGTGGATATGTTTGAAAACATTCACGGCATCTAAATCGAGGCAGTTAACGCCCACCCACCAATCTGAAAAGTCAGCAACCACGGCCGCATGGATATCAAGCAAACGCGTATAAGACAAGTCGTGATTAATCAGAAAAACCCCGTCGGCCCCAGCCTCACGGGCAATTTCTGCATTACGGCACGATTGCTCTTCATCGACGACATGAATCACAGGCAAAACCACATGACGATGGGAAAAGACATGATGGAATCGGTTCATAAGTATAGGCCTGGAATGATGATGAATTTGATTTTTGTTCGTGTACCGTGAACGTAGGGTTTAAATCCGAAATCCGAAATTGATATACAGTTATACAATCTGGCTAAAAGCCCCATAATGCTGGAGGACAAGAGCTGCCTGAACAGCCCCCTTATACAGCGCCTCGTTGATGTCACCCGTCCGAAAATAATGAACCGTGAAGGCCGCTTGAAAGGCATCACCGCACCCTGTGGAATCGACAGGGTTCGAAACAGGGATCGCACCCTGCGAAAGGAGGCGACCTTGATGCAGGGCGACACTTCCCCCGGCGCCCAGGGTTACAACGATAAGCCCACGCACATCTATAGATAAAGGACGTAACCTATCGATCGTCGCCTGGCTGCCGCTGACGAACGCGATATCCAACTTGTCCGCACATGATAATAACCTGTTATAGCCGTCCCGATAATCCGACCAGTCGCCGAAATCAACGACCCGTTTGCCTGCAAATGCCGTATCTGTAGACACCCGATTAAAGAAAACCGCTGACTGGCTGTGATCGACCATAGAAACAAGTATATCATGTTGTCCGATAAAGGCCAGATCCGCTTCACTCAGTTGAAAATCTGCCAGCACATTCAGATGGTAACCACCAGAAGGATAGGATCTTTCGGCATAGTCCTGCACACGGATATCACAGGTCGCTGTTTTGCCGTTCAGGATGGTCACATGTGAAGCGTCTACACCCTCATCTGTCAATGGCCTGAATATCCTTATTCCCGCCTCATCAGTTCCCACACAACTGACCAGCGACACAGTATCTGTGCCGCAGCGCTTAGCATGGACGGCAAAGTTAAGGGATATGCCTCCGACGAAGGATACCTCCTGATCCAGGTAATGGTCAATGGTGATTTCACCTACAGACACTATTTTCATGCGTTGCCCTTATTATCGATCAGTCATCAATTTCAGATTCAGGTCTTTTTAACACCGGCGTGTATAACCCCATGTATTCTCTCTTCCACCATGCGTCTGTTTCTTGCCCGGTCTTATAGGTCGTGAAGGTATAATCATACACGACAGCGCGTATATATCTTGGTGGGGTATCGGGGAACGGATTGCTACGAAACAGCGCGATAACCGGCGCGGAGCCTTCCATCAAACGGACCATACAGTTGAGCAGCCACGGGTTGTTTTGATAGGTCCCCAGAGCGGCGAACCACATTTGCCAATCCAATCGTGGTTGATGAGGGGCGGGATAAGAAGGTCGGTCTTGTATATCCCCCGGCTTCCATTTGAAGGTGTATTCGTGCCAGGATTCGCCATCCTGACTGCCTTCGATGAATATCTCCGGGCGTACCGTAGTCATGATAGCAAACAGCCCATACGTATTAATGGTCCTGAACGGACCGACCCATCGTAACGGTTCCCTGACGACTTCGGGAAGCGGTGTCAAAATACCTATGAACTGAATACTGCTGATGAGTAAAATACAGGGGGTAATGACTACAATGGCTTTTTTAAGGACAGATGGTGCGTCCGGTATTCGGTGTTTCCCTGCGCTTATGAAGGCCAACAGTCTGCCTGGACTGCATTTTTTTATCACCTTGTCATCAAGTAAGGTGATACAGAGTAATATCGCCAGCCAGTTAAAAAAGGTGTAACTGCCGGTAATGAGGATACCTGTTTGAAATAAAATGAGGATCAGACAGCCGATGATTCGAATGCGCCTCGGCATAAATATAGTCAACGGTACAAGCACCTCGATACCGAACATGATCAATGCTGAGATCGAATGAAACCATTCAGGCATCTGATGGACATACCAGGCTGTCCAGGAGGGCAACGGCTGGGTCTCATAATGATACGTCAACGCCGTCAGGTCACGCCACGATGGATCGCCGCTGGTCAGTTTAACGATGCCGGACATCAGAATCAACCGAAACAACAACCATCTCAGCAGCCATAGGATAGACAGCGAAGGTGGACCGTGGGCAGGTCGAACAGACCACGGCGCAAACCATATGGCCAGAAAACCAGCCTCCAGAAGAAGGATGTCCCATTGAAACGATAAAAAAACATCGCCTACCGACCCCAGGGAGAGATATAATCCCCAGAGTAAGAGTAACAAAGGCCCCTGACAGATACCGATGGTCACCAGGACAGCAGAAGCGACGCCGGCCAGGCAAACGAAATGCAACATCCAATCATCCGCAGCCAACCAGAAGACGGTTGGGACTTTTACATACCCATCCCATCCCAATTGTTCCTGTACCAGGGATAAAAACTGTTCCGCCGGCATAATCCCCTGAGAACCGATCAGCCCATCTACCTGCATCCAGAAAGAAAGAAACGCGATGCCATAGATTACCGCTAATAAACGGATAAATATCCATCGAATAAGGATAAATTGATCTGCCGACTCACGGTGAAAAGAGAAAAGCATAGATTAAGGGGCATGAAGAATCGGAAGAGACAGATTACAAAACATCATCTTCATCTTCATGTTTTGGACGGCCCACCAGTATTTTTCCAGTCAAAACAAACCGAACGGTAAAGTACAAGAGGAATCCCACGGGACCATAGAGGCCGGTAAAGAGCAGACAGGGTACGATATGCCAGTGTTGTAAACCCAGCCGATCAGCATCCCGCACCTGCCACGCGCCTATAAAAAGATCGAATGAAAGATAGTGCACCCAGCCGGCGATTAGAAAACCGGGATTGGTCATAAGCAGCTGCAACTCATTAAGAGATTGAAAACTACCCTGTACCGATCCTCGATGCAGCATGAATAAATAGAGATATACCCCGCCGAGCATGAAAGGAATAAGGACGCCACTGATCAAGCGCTGTGTCCAGGTCCATTTGGGTAGAAATATGAGTAAGAACCACCCTGCAATCGCCAGGCCATTACAGACCGTAAATAAAGTATCGTATGTCATCTCCGCCTCTTTATTGCGTCAACCTGCTATTCCCATCCGCCCCTGTTCATTTGAGTATCATCTGCATAAAAAACAGTTGCACCTCGAGGCAAAGCTGTATATATTATGAAGCCGTTATCAGGCCACGATGGCTCAGTTGGTAGAGCAATTCATTCGTAATGAATAGGTCGTCGGTTCGAGTCCGACTCGTGGCTCTTCAAGAGGGCAGAGCGACCCGTGTAAGATCATCGGTTGTTCTGTCCTTTTTTAATTCCAGTCTTTGAAACAAGATTTTACGATCAACAAATCAACAAATGAACAAATTTATTTGCTCGCTCGCCCCCATTCCTCTACAATCCAGTCAATCGTGTCTCTGATCGCCTTTGATGATTGAAAATCGGTTACTGGTATCGACACGTTCAGCCTGCTTTCCAGGCGATGCCGGAGTTCTACCGCCATCAAAGAATCAACGCCCAGACTACGCCAGGATTGGTCCACCTTAATGGTTGCCCCGTCCAATTCAGCCACCTGGCCCACCGCCTCTCTGATAATCCGGTTCGCAAACCGTCGCTGTTGTTTATTCGGCATGGACTTAAAGTCCGTGCCTGCATAGGCTGAAGTGGATGAAAACGGGTCTTCCGGATGATCCTCCGCGATTTCCATGAAGAGCGGATTATCCTTTAATATACGTGGTTCATCACCGTCCAGCGGCATCACACAAACGTGATACATGGCATGGGGCAACAATTGATCGAGCAGGTCACAGGCTTTCTCGGGCGGGATCAGGTGTAGACCCTGTTTTTTCAAACGGTCTGCCATTTGGTCATCGGTGGTCATTCCAGTGTGGGCCCAAGGCCCCCAATTTATACTGATCCCAGGCAGGCCACTTGCTTGTCTCCTTGCCGCCAGCGCATCCAGGCAAGCATTGGCGGAGGCATATCCTCCCTGTCCTGCAGTGCCGACCGCAGAGGCTACGGAAGAGAATAAGACAAAGAGGTCAAGGTCAAGATTCTTGGTGAGTAGATGTATATTCCAAGCGCCGATCGTTTTGGGCGCCATGATCATTTCCAGTCTCGAAGCATCATAATTCATCAGCAAACCATCGTCAAGAACACCGGCACAGTGAAATATGCCGCGTAAGGGCGGACCGTCCCCCTGAATCGTGCTAATGATTTGTTGTAAAGCGGCATAATCAGTCACATCAACCTGGATATACTGAATGCGCGTGTCCGCCGCTAACCCTTCAGTCAGCGCTTTAAGACGGCTCTCATCTATTTCCCTGCGACCGAGAAGGACAATATGCCGGGCGCCTTTCTCGAGTAACCAGCCTGTTAAAACCTGACCTATCCCTCCCAGCCCACCTGTAATAAGATACGTCGCCTCTGGTTTTATGACAGGGTCACCGGCTTTTAACCTCAGAGGAACGGGATGGTCATTTGCAGTCACGACCAACTTCCCGATGTGACGGGCCTGTGACATGGTTCGAAAGGCGGATTGCACCTCTTGTATTGGAATCGAGTTCGTTGGAATCGGCCTTAATTTTCCTTCAACAGCCATAGAAATCACGCGACGAAGCATCTCTCCCACCTGATCGGGGCGATCCAGGGTCAATCGAGCCAGGTCTACCACGTGATAGGAGATGTTCTGCTCAAAATGATTCAGATCTATGGATTGGTGCCGCAGAATATCTGTTTTACCGATTTCGATGAAGCGGCCATAAGGCCCCAGAACTGATAAACTCCGGCGCATGCCCTCACCGGCAACCGCACTAAGGACCAGATCGACACCTTTGTTCGCCGTCTGATTTATGATTTCATCTGCGAAGTCCGTGGTGCGGGAATCCATGACATGTGGTATGCCCATCTCGCGAAGATAACGGCGCTTCTCCGGCGAGCCCGCTGTAGCAAAAATTTTTGCATCCCATATTCCGGCCAACTGAATCGCGGCCAGACCAACCGCGCCAGTCGCTGCATGGATCAGCACCCGTTCATGGTGTTCTATCCTGCCCAGAGTGACCAGGCTATAATAAGCCGTGATAAAAGCGATGGGTAGCGAGGCCGTTTCTTCTATAGACAGGTTATCCGGTTTGGCAACGACCAGAGACTCTTTTGTGACCGCATATCGTCCAAAACATCCCGGTGCTATTGCGACGACCATATCACCGACCTGAACCCGGTTGACTTGCGTTCCAGTGGCCATGATTTCGCCAACACACTCCCAACCCACCGAAGAGGAGGTTTCATCGGCGACGATCGGCAATAACCCCATGGCCGTCATGACATCTCTAAAATTTAATCCCGTTGCGAGCACGCGCAAAGTCACCTCATCCGGTGCAGGCTCAATGAGGCTCGAATGTTGAAAATGCAGATTTTCAATAGCGCCGGGAGGATCCGCTGCTAACTGATAAGCTGTGTTTTTAAATCCATCGGAAGAAAGTTCGATCGGTTCAAATTGCGATGGGTCAACAGGCAACAAACGTCGTCGATATATTTTGTGATTTCGAATGCCATATTCCATTTCAAAGGACGCCGATTTTAAAAGATCAAGTACATCCTGAAAAACGGAAGCATCCGGATTTCGGGGTAAATCGACTAATGTACATCCCAGTTCAGGATGTTCTCTTGATATAACGCGTCCCAGCCCCCATATTGAAGCCTGAGCTAGGGAAGGCTTATCCTTTCGCTCAACGCATTGCCCTCCCGTAGTAATCAACCACAATCGCACATCATTCAGGTCACTGTTCAACAAGCCCTGTAATAGATGTAAGACCTCCCCGGCATGAAAGGAAACAGGCAGAGAGGATTCTTCCGGCTCGTCTACCGATACGAAAAAAAGTACCCCTAAGGAGCGCCCGGGCTCCTCTTTATTATAATCATGAATAATTTGTTCAAATGCTTGAGGAGACCTGAGCAGAACATCCGGTGAACAAGTCATTATCTCACCAACGGCTTGTTCATCTGCGCATACCTTTATTATCGCATCCCCTGCACTGAGAGCATTGTTGATAATTATCCAATGCCGTTCCTCGGGAAAGGGTGATTTAACCAGGATTTCGACAGGAACCCATCGCTCCTGATATAGCCATGGACGCGAAGCATTAGCAACCTCTGTTTTTTTCTTTTTTTCAACCGCCCTAAACCGTATTCCGCGTAATTCCAGCAGGGCCTGTCCCTTGCCGTTGAACAGAACAATATCCCCCCCGTATATCTGTTGATCAGTGACATCGTTCAACTTTGAAAAAGCCTGGAAATCCGTTTCTGATGATACAGCGTGATGATAGCGTATCGTGTCGACTGAGACAGGTAAGCAGGGAACCTGTTCAGGCAGCAAAGGGATGAATGACTGTATGGCAGCATCCAGCAGGCAGGGATGAATCCGATTTGTACGTCTTTCTGTTTCTGTCCGTTGTATTTGGGCTATTGCTTCTGTTTCGGAATAAGAGATCCGGTTGATCAGTTGAAATTGCGGCCCATAGGCATATCCTTGATCGGCGATAGCCGTATAAAATGATCGCCCATCAAGCGTGGTATATTGATCCTGAAGATCATCCAGCTTAAGACTTATCGGGTCTTGCCCTGCAGATAAAAGACTGGCTGTAGCTAAGGATTGCCAGGTGTGCTTTCGATCCTGAGCGTCAGATAGCCGACTGGAGATAGTAAACGCGTTATTGATGCTGGAGACCTGGATGGTATATCGATCTTCTGTCGAAATGAAAAGTGGATTGAGGATCGTCAACGAACGGAAGGCAAAAGAATGGGAAGCATTATCCTGGGTTTCCAACAACATTTCTATCAGACAGGCCATCGGCAAGATCTGTTTATTTTGAACACGATGATCTTGTAAGAAAGGGTATTGTTGCAGGTCTACTCTGGTTTCCCAAAATAGTGTATCCGCATGGATGGATGATATCACAGGATCATCCAGAAAAAGCATGTTATTTGTTGATTGAACGCCGGATCGATATGCGCCGGGCGTCAGCCAGAATTTTTTTCTTTGCCAGGGGTAGGTCGGAAGCTGAACAGGCGTATAAGGCGCGGGGCACAGGTGTTGCCATATAATAGATCGCCCGTGTATGTAGCAATGCGCCAGGGTTTTAAGCATGGTTTCTCTTTCATCCTGACCACGTTGTAAAGATGAAAGGGGCCACCCTGACCAACCATGGTGAGCTAAGTTTTCCGAAATGGCCAACGACAATACCGGATGTGGTCCCAACTGGATCAACAACAGGTTTTGCGCCTCGGGAAGATGGGCGCACGCGGCATCAAAACGAACCGGTAACCTGATATTATTCCACCAGTGTTCCGGAGTCAAATCCAGACCATCTACCAGCTCCCCTGTCACCGTAGAAATCATCGGGATATCATGAGGTTGTAATGTCAAGTCACCAATAGCCTCTAAAAAAGGATCGTGATGTGGATCCATCAGAGGACTGTGGTAGGCCACATCCACATGAAGCCGCGTGCAATAAAGATCCATATTCTGAATCTGACGCTCAAGGCGTTTAATGGCGTCCTTTTCACCGGAAAAAGTAACAGATATCGGACTGTTGACCGCTGCGAGGGAGAGCCTGTTTTCATAAGGTCGGATGATCTCTTGCGCTTCTTCAGGAGACATGCCTGCGGCAAGCATGGCGCCCGGTCCCTGCGATTGCTGTTGTAACCGGCTTCGGTGATATATGATCCGTAACGCATCGTCCAGGGATATCGCACCGGTGATGCAGGCTGCTGCAATCTCGCCTACACTATGACCGATGACCATATCGGGCTCAATACCCCAGGAGGTCCACAATCTGTATAACGCCCATTGCAAGATCAGATTGGCAGGTTGTGACACTTCCGGTTCTGCCATAAACGAATCCGCTTCCCCTGCCAGCATATTATCAAGGATTGACTGGTCTGTCAGGTGTCGAAAGATCTCATCACATTGGCCGACCGCCTCTCGAAAAACAGGTTCATTATGGTATAAACTATGTCCCATCCCCCACCATTGAGGCCCCATACCGGTTAAAACAAAAACAATCGGCGCAGGCGACTCAGGGGCCCTCCCTGTAACCACTTGCTCTGAAAGAGGGTCCGGACGAAGGGCACTCAGGGTCCGGGAGGCTTTTGCGGCATCGGAACAGACCAGCGCTGCGCGATAAGAATGATGATGGCGTCTTTCACCCAGCGTAGCGGCGAGAGGATACAGGTCGAGTCGTTTATGCGCATCGACCCAGTCTCCGACTTGTTGGATACGCGTGTGTAAGGCCTCTGGTTGTTCCGCCGATATGGGAAGAAGAAAGGGGGGAGAGACCACAGATTGAGCAGTGCTCCTATCGGGTGGCGACCCCAGGATGACATGGGCATTGGCCCCACCGAATCCGAATGAATTCACCCCTGCATAGGCATGGCCGGTAATGGGCATCAGGTCGGTGACGACCTGCAGGTTTAACGTGTCGAATGGGATATCCGGATTAGGATGGTCCAAATGTAGAGAGGGGGGAATCATCCGATGTTTGAGACTCAGGGCCGTTTTGATTAATCCGGCAACCCCGGCGGCGGCTTCGGTATGTCCGATGTTCGTTTTGACCGATCCGATGAAACAGGGGACGGCAGGTCCTGTTGCCTGGCCAATAGCTCTGGCTTCGAGCGGGTCTCCTGTCGGGGTTCCGGTACCGTGCGCCTCGACATAGGTCAATTGGTCGGCTGTGATGCCTGCCACCTGTGAAGCGGCATGGATGACGGCCTCCTGCGCCGAGGCGTCGGGCTGCGTAAGCCCCTGAGTACGCCCATCCTGATTGATGGCAGAACCATAGATCACGGCATAAATCGGATCGCCTTCTTTTTTCGCACGGTCCAGTGGTTTCAGAACAACCAGGCCGGCGCCGTCACTACGACCATACCCATTTGCCCCTGCGTCAAAGGCCCGACACCGCCCGTCCGGCGACAGCATCCGGGCCTTATTGAACCCTCGCGTGGTTTGGGGCGTAAGAATCAGATTCACCCCACCAGCCAGGGCCACATCGCATTCATTATGATACAGGCTCCGGCAAGCCAGGTGAATGGCTGTGAGTGACGACGAACAGGCCGTATCGACGGACAGACTTGGTCCTTTGAAATCAAAAGCATAGGAGATGCGATTTGCGGCGATACTCATGGTACCGCCGGTATTGGTATGTACATCGATGAGGGAAGGATCGGTATAGCGTTGTAGATCCCAGTATTCGTCCAGGAAGATACCTATGAATACCCCTATAGGCCTGCCGGAAAGATGTTCGGTCGGCATTCCTGCATCTTCCAGGGCCTCCCAGGCTAATTCCAGGAGTAACCGTTGTTGTGGATCTATATGGTTGGCTTCACGGGGTGAAATCTGGAAAAAGGCGGCATCAAAATGGTCGATATGGTCGATAAAGCCTCCATATTCGGGATAATCATGCTCATATCCCCATACCGACCAGAGCGTTTTTCTTTCCTTCGGGATGCGTTGCACCGCATCGCGGCCGTGCGATATAAAATCCCAGAACGTTTGAGGGGACGTGATATCGCCGGGATAACGGCAGCCGATCCCGGTTATAGCAATCGGGTCATTCGACATGATCCATCTTCCTGCGGAAGGTCCATTCCGGCCGGCTATACTTAGTTCTAATCAGCGTATCCACGTCCCGGCATTCATCATCGGATAGATATCCCGAATCAAACGAAAGGGCCGCATAACTGAAAAAAGTCTCTGACACCCGCTCAGCTAATTCATCGAAATGAACGACACGACCGAGAATTTCAGAAAGGGAAATCGTTCGAGTATTTAAGGTCTGTATCATACTTGCTCGACGGTGATGTTCTTTAACGGGTATGAGCATGGGCAAGCGCTTGTGGGCAGGTCCAAGCAATACGGAACCATGCTGTAATATATGCCGTTCTGCCCGTCTCTGCGCGCTGCCCACGAGTTTTCTACCCAGTACCGTTATTTCATACCGTGCGGCCTGAGAAAAACAGGCCCCATTCATATTTTCCTGGCTTGTTCGTTCTTCAGCCATGACCCCATAAACCGCCAAACCCTGTAAAGCGTTAATCAGGATCTGGCTGACCTGCCGATACATTTCACAGCCTGTACTCCCTGCAAAAGGATGATTTTCAGGGGTCACTATACTATAGGTTAATTCTTCATCATGCAAGATGGACCGACCGCCGGTTTGGCGGCGAACAATATGGATTCCGTATTTCCGGCATTGATCAGGATCGACTTCAAGCGCCCCATCCTGGCTATAACCGATCGACACAGCAGGAGGATGCCAGGAATACAACCTGACTGTGGGTGGAGATAGATCACGACGACAGGCATTGAACAGGGCCTCATCTACGGCCATATTATAGGCTGCAGATCCTTCCGGAGTGATCAAAAGTCGCCAGGGCATGGCGAGAGCGGGGCGCTTGGAAGGCATTAAGGAATCTATGAATCACGAAATGGTCGATGCGCTCCGTAGGGAGTCATCTCATCTGTGAACCTGTGAATCTGCAAAACGGACGATACCACAAATCAATATTATTCATTGCTTTAGCTAGCTGGCGCCCTTCGCGATTTGTCGTTTCATCGTTTCGTTGTTTGCCTTACGGTCGCTATTCGATAAAAAATAACTGTAATCTTTCTGCTGCATCCCGGGCGGCATCTTGTTCAGCATCTTTTTTACTTGAACCGGCGCCACGACCAACAGAAGTTCCTGTGATATAAACTTCTACTGTAAATGTTTTATCATGATCCGGTCCTATTTCTGCTTCGACACGATATTTAGGCTGTCCTTTGCCTGACCCTTGCGTGTACTCAAGTAGAGCGCTCTTATAATTTCTCCAGAGGTCCGACTTGGTATGTTTTTCTACATTCGCTAAAAGTGTTCTCTCCAGAAAATTACGAACAGGCTCTATGCCGCCATCAAGATACATCGCTCCGATGATGGACTCATATGCATCTGCCAGGATTGAATCGCGATGACGTCCTCCGGTACGGGCTTCGCTCTCACTCAGGAGCAGATATTTTCCCAATTTGATGGATCGGGCCTCCTGGGCGAGGGATGACTTATTTACGAGTAATGATCGAAGTTGGGTCAACCTGCCCTCCCGACGCTTCGGATATATTTTATAGATCTGATCACTGACAACCAGATCCAGGACCGCGTCACCTAAAAATTCCAGCCGCTCATTCGACAAGACCCCGGTTTGTTCCTGGGCATAGACATAAGACCGATGTTTTAATGCGAGGATGAGATGGCTTGTATCAATAAATTGATAGGCGATATTTTTTTGTACCTGACGGGCGTAGAATTGCTCTACGGCGTTCTGGTCGTCAGAAGATCCATCTCCTGTTCCCGGTAAATTCAGGAAAGGCAGTCGAGAGGTAAGGAATTGTTGTAAAACATGGAGGATATTGCGCCGATGGGACAAAGGGCCTTCCTCCTTTCAAACAGACCGGAGGAGTTCACCGGCAGGGCAGACCAGAAAAAAACATGCAGACTATTCCGTATATTTTTTTACAACAAGAGAGACATTATGTCCCCCGAAGCCAAATGAATTGGTCAGAGCAGCACGTACCGGCCGATCTTGTACCGTATTGGGCACATAGTCGAGATCACACTCAGGATCGGGATTTTCATAGTTTATCGTAGGGTGCACCCTGTCGTTTGATACCGCCAGGGTGGTGGCAATAAATTCCAGTCCACCCGATGCGCCGAGTAAATGGCCGATAAGAGATTTGGTTGAACTCATGGCCAACGTATAGGCATAGTCCCCGAACACCTCTTTAACGGCGATTGTTTCGATTCGATCACCAAGTGGTGTGGATGTCCCATGGGCATTGATATAGTCTATCTCATCAGGCTGAAGGTGTGCATCTTTTATCGCCAGTCTCATAGCCCGTACCGCGCCCTCGCCTGTCTCGTGAGGGTGTGTCATATGATAGGCATCCGCTGTCGCCGCATAACCGACCAATTCAGCATAAATTCCGGCATGCCGCTGTCTGGCGTGATCAAGCGTTTCAAGGATGATCACCCCGGCTCCTTCGCCCAGAACAAATCCATCTCGTTCCGCATCAAACGGTCTGCTTGCTCGGGTCGGCTCCTCATTTCGTCGGGACAGGGCTTTCATATTGCTGAACCCGCTGACAGCCATCTCAGATATACTGGCTTCTGTCCCGCCGGTGATGATGACATCCGCCTCACCACGCTGAAGGATTCGTAAGGCGCTGCCGATACCATGTCCGCCACTGGAACAGGCGGAAACGGTGGTGTAATTGGGTCCCTTTAAACCATAAACAATAGAAATATATCCCGCCGCCATATCCACGATCATCATAGGAATAAAAAATGGACTGACCCGGCCAGGGCCCTTGTGAACAAGATTGGAATGTTGCCGTTCGAAGGTGCTTATGCCACCGACGCCCGATCCCAGGACCACACCAATACGCTCCTTATCTTCTCCTTCGAGATCGAGTCCCGAATCTTCCAGAGCCATCTGGGTGGCCACGACGGCATATTGAACGAACTCGTCCATCCGCCTGACTTCCTTGCGATCAAGGTGATCTGTCGCAATAAAGCCTTTTAACTCTCCGGCAATCTTTGATGGAAAATCAGTGACGTCAAACTTTGTAATCGGCCCAATACCACTCCGGCCTGCGCATAACGCGTCCCAGTAGGACTCCAGCGTCAGCCCGATCGGACTGAGTACCCCCATGCCGGTCACGACAACACGATTAGACACTCCAGGGCCTCCCATCCTCATGAAAGGATTTGTTAAAGGTCATTACTTGTTTGCACTGAGATAAGATATGGCATCATTAACGGTTGCAATCTTTTCTGCATCTTCGTCCGGGATTTCAACATCGAATTCTTCTTCGAGGGCCATCACCAATTCAACCGTATCGAGCGAGTCGGCTCCGAGGTCATCTACAAAAGAGGCGTTCGCCGTAACCTGATCTGCATCGACGCCCAACTGTTCAACAATAATTTCTTTTACGCGTTCTTCCATGATTACTCTCCTTTAAATATAAGGATCGTTCGATTCATAAAAAATTGATAGAAAACAACGCCTACATAGCCATGCCACCATCTACCTGTATCACCTGACCGGTGATATACGAGGCATCATCTGAAGCAAGAAAAGCCACAATACCCGCGACATCCTCCGACTGGCCCGGTCTGCGAAGGGGCGTCGCCTCGACGAAGGCCTTACGAACCGCTTCAGGCAGGACCTCTGTCATCGAAGTTTCTATGAAACCAGGGGCGACGGCATTCACGGTGATCGACCGGCTACCCAATTCTCTTGCCACCGATTTGGTAAATCCGATAATGCCCGCTTTAGAGGCCGCATAATTAGCCTGTCCGGCATTACCGATGATACCTACAACTGAAGTTAAATTAATAATACGTCCTGCCCGCTGGCGCATCATGGTCCTCATGACACTCTGGGTACAGACAAAAACCGCCCCCAGGTTGACCTGGATGACTTCATCCCAATCTTCCTGTTTCATACGCATGAGCAGCGTATCTTTGGTCAAGGCGGCGTTATTGACCATGATATCTATAGAACCATACTCATCCTTTATTTTATCTGTCATGGCCGATACACTCTCGCGATCCGTCACTTGAACACCCCATCCGACGGCCTTACCTCCATCTGCCCCAAGGCGTGTAGCGGCTTCTTCCGCGCGGCCCTGATCGCGGCTCGTGACGATAACCTGAGCGCCTTCCTGGACAAATCGTTCCGCGATCGCAAATCCGATGCCCTGGGTACTGCCGGTTATAATCGTTACTTTGTCTTTTAAACCCTTCACAACATATCCTCATAAAATCTGAAAAAGAACAGGTCAGGCGGACGTCAGCTTACCAATAACACCCTGAATGCTTTCTATTTTATCCGCATTCAGAATCTGGACATCCTGGTTTATCCGTCGAATCAAGCCTTTCAAAACGGACCCCGGTCCAACCTCTACAAACGTGTCTACCCCCAGATTGACCAGGGTCTGCATGGATTCAACCCATCGGACAGGACACGTTAATTGTTCGATCAGCAACGGTCGAATGTCTTCTGCTTTCGAAACGGGTTGGGCAGTTACATTCGCAATGAGAGGCATCTGCGCATCATGAAAAGGGGCATCCTGCACGGCCCCGGACAGTCCATCTCGAGCGCTTTGCATTAACACGGAATGAAACGCGCCGCTGACGGAAATCGGCAATGCTCTTTTGGCTCCGGCTGCTCTGGCCAGATCCATCGCACGGTTCACAGCTGGAATCGAACCAGCGACGGCGATCTGTTCCGGCGAGTTGAAATTGGCCGGTTGCACGGGTTCTGACGGCGTCGACGCTTCATTACACACTCTCTCGGCCTCTTCCGGGGATAGACCGATAAACACCGCCATGGTACCGGGTTGATCCTCACCTGCCTGATGCATCAATTCACTACGAAGCCGAACGAGTTTAACTGCCTCAGCCACATCGAGTGATTTTGCAGCCACCAATGCTGAGTATTCACCGAGACTATGGCCTGCTACGAAATCAGGAAAAATACCACCTGATGCAAGAATGGATGTTACCGCAATACTGTGTATCAGAATGGCCGGTTGGGTATATTGAGTCTGTTTGAGTGTTTCCGCCGGACCATCGAATGAAATACGGGCGATATCAGTATCGAGCAGGTCATTTGCTTGTTCATAAAGCACGCGTACCTGCGGATATCGATCATATATATCACGCCCCATGCCTACATATTGTGATGCCTGACCCGGAAATAAAAAGGCAATGTTTTCGTGGCTCATAAACTCAGTCTTATTGAAGCGTATATGATAAAAGCAACGCATCAGATAAAGACAGAACGGCTGATGCGCTGATCCCTCTTTTAGATATCATAAATAACTGATGTTACGCAGCAAGCAGCGTAACATCAGTTAAATAATTTATAGCGATTCCACTGCCATCACTTCTCGGCCCTGATAATATCCACAGTAGGGACAGACGCGATGCGCCCGTTTCTTTTCGCTGCAATGATCACAAGCCACCAGGGTTGGGGCGGTAAGCACCCAATGAGTCCGGCGTTTACGACCTCGAGTTTTGGTTTGACGTCGTTTAGGTAATGCCATGGTCCTTATTCCTCCTTCAAAAGCGCTTTCAATACATGCCAGCGAGGGTCGTCTTTCTCTAATTTACAGTCACAGGTTTTCTCATTTAAGTTTATCCCGCATATCGAACATAATCCCTTGCAATCCTCAGAGCACATTGGATTTAGAGGAATACTGAGCTGGATCACCTCTTCAATACGATGACTAAGGTCTATCGCTTTGGTATGATAATCAAGGACTTCTATATCGTCGGCTGCTGTCAAATCTTCCGTCTCGGGTATCACGCGATCTGTTCGTTCATATAGAACAGCGATATCTCCGGAAATATGTTCCTTAATCGGTTTGAGACATCGACTGCATTCAAAATCTGCATCCGTAGCCATTCTCACTTGAACAATTACATTGTTTTCGGATACGGTGAGCCTTCCTTCAACTTTAACGGGTGTTGAGAATGAGACATTTTCTCTGGGAAGATCAAGCGAATCCGGATCACCGTCCAGATTGATATCGTGAACGCCATCATCAAGGTCTTCAATTGATATATGCATGATTAATGTCCAGCCTCGCCAACGGTATTAAGCATACTACAGATGACCGAAATCACCAAAACAGATTCGGTAGTCTATACACCTTAACATACCCATATTCTTTATTGTTACCCCGTTTAAAGACCACATAAAATACTATGGCAGCTATAGATTTGTCAAGGGGAAAATCACAGCGTTCAGGACAGGGCGTTTTGAATGAGATCGACTATATCCATCGAACGGTCACCTACTGGTATTCCGGCCGCATTCAACGCCTTTACTTTCTCTTCCGCCGTACCGGTACCCCCGGAAATGATTGCACCGGCATGCCCCATACGCTTACCCGGGGGCGCCGTACGACCGGCAATGAAACCGACGACAGGTGTGGTCATGTTTTCCTTAACATAGGCGGCCGCATTTTCCTCATCAGACCCCCCGATTTCTCCGATCATCACCACGGCATGTGTATCTTCATCCTGCTCGAAGGCCGAAAGGGCGTCGATGAAATTCGTACCGATGATCGGGTCTCCGCCTATACCAAGACAGGTAGACTGGCCGATCCCGGCAGAAGTTAACTGATGCACTATTTCATAGGTCAGCGTGCCGCTCCGAGAGACCACACCTACGTGCCCTGGTTGGTGAATATGACCGGGCATGATACCCACCTTGGTCTCACCGGGAGTAATGACACCTGGACAGTTCGGCCCTATGAGTCGGGTCGAGGTCGTTTGCAAGTAGGCATATACCTTCATCATTTCCAGGGTTGGTAGACCTTCTGTGATACAAATGACTACGCTTATACCCGCCGCGGCCCCTTCATAGATCGCGTCGGCTGCAAATGGCGGGGGGACATAGATAACCGATGTGTTGGCGCCGGTTGCATCAACCGCCTCTTGAACCGTGTTAAATACCGGCACCCCTTCTAACGACTGCCCCCCTTTACCAGGCGTAACCCCAGCGACAATTTTTGTTCCATAATCCAGCATCTGCCGGGTATGAAACGATCCATCGCGTCCGGTGATACCCTGTACAATCACTTTGGTGTTCTCATTTACCAGTATGCTCATAAAAATCCCCAGGAAAAATATTGTGTGATTTGTAGATTTGGTGATTTGGTGATTGAAGAGCGTGGGCACACCAAATCACCAAATTAATTATTCCCCAGTTTAATCGCTTGCTGCACAGCGTCTGCCATCGTATCTGTAGCAACGAGGTCCACCTCTTGTAATATGCGACGGCCCTCTTCTTCGTTCGTTCCGGTTAAACGAATAACGATGGGTAATTTCAGCGGTCCGCCCGGACCTTCGGCGATTCTCCTCAGGGCTGTGACGATGCCGTTGGCTACATCATCGCAACGCGTGATCCCGCCGAATATATTAAACAGAATGGCTTTCACCTTCGGGTCGGATGTGATAATATTCATAGCGGCCACGACCTTATCCGGGTTTGAGCTACCGCCAATGTCCAGAAAATTGGCCGGTGACCCGCCGTAATAATTAACCATATCCATGGTGGCCATAGCCAATCCCGCCCCGTTGACGACACAACCGATCTCTCCATCTAATTTAACAAAACTCAGGTCCGCTTCCCTGGCTTCCACTTCGGTAGGTTCTTCTGCTTCCAGATCCCGCATGGCCTCTATATCTTTGTGTTTAAATAAAGCGTTGTCATCGATATTCATCTTGCCGTCTACAGCCCAGAGCTGGCCATCAGACGTGGTGACCAGCGGATTGATTTCCGCCAGGGAAGCATCGCTCTCAATAAACGTGTTATAGAGCTGGGTGAGAATTTTAGCCGCCTGGCCCGCAATTTTAGGATCAACATACAGTTTAAATGCCAGCATCCGCGCCTGATTAGGCAGCAAGCCAAGGAATGGATCCACTGCTAATTTATGTATTTTTTCGGGGGTATCCCGAGCCACTTCTTCGATATCAATACCGCCGGCGGCACTGACCATAAATACCGCCCGTTTGGTCTGTCGGTCCATAATGATCCCAACATAGGCCTCGTGGGCAATATCGACAGCCTGTGCGACCAACACCTGCTTTACCGTGAGTCCTTTAATATCCATACCCAGAATCTGTTCCGCTTTTTCATAGGCTTCCTGGGGGGTCTTAGCCAGTTTAACCCCACCGGCTTTCCCACGTCCACCGACATGAACCTGGGCTTTTACTACCACAGCCGTTCCTAATTCTTCAGCTATGGTGCGGGCTTCATCCGGCGTTATGGCCACTTTCTCCGGTGGAACCGCCATGCCGCATTTCGCGAATATATCCTTTGCCTGGAATTCGTGAATATTCAATATTTCCTCCCTGGGTTTGTACTGCGTACTAGGGGGCCGCCCGCATGCTTCGATCAGGTATGTTTTTTTACCAGACCACTCAGCCGGTCAAAACCGGGTTTCAAAACCGGATACAAGTCCCGAAAAACCTGATAATATTCATCATATTGCTCGGATGCCTTTGCGCCGGGTTCTGTTCTGGTCACAATTTTTACCCACTCATCCGTCGCCTCTTCCACCTGGTTAAACATACCGGTTCCGACGGCTGCGAGTATGGCCGCCCCGAAGGCGGGGCCTTCTTCTGCATTGACCGTAACCACCTCCATCCCATAAATATCCGCCTGGATCTGACGCCAGAGATCACTTCGAGCCCCCCCGCCTGTCGCTCGAATCTCTGATAAGGACAAACCGAGGTCGCGCATGATCTCGATAGAATCACGCATGGCAAAGGTAATGCCCTCCATGACCGACCGGATCAGATGCGTCCGGTCGTGCCGGGCCGATAAACCGATAAACGCCCCCTTTGCGTTGGCATCCTTGTGAGGCGTTCTTTCTCCCATTAAATAGGGTAGGAATACCAGCCCTTCACTGCCTATGGGCGCACGTGAGGCCTGACGGGTCATCAGTTCATACGGGTCGATATCCATCATGTGCGCAGCACTCACTTCGATCTCTCCCACGGTATTACGTAACCATTGAAGTGAGCCACCTGCGAAAAGGACGACCCCCATAAGATACCATTTATGAGGGATACTATGACAAAAAGAATGAACCCTCAAATCGGGATCTACATGCACTTCGTCCATATGGGCAAACACAACGCCTGATGTACCAAGACTGGCCAGAGCACGACCCGGCCGTACAATCCCGGTTCCCACGGCGCCGCAGGTATTATCGGCCCCGCCGGCCACAACAGGTGTTCCCGCTTTCAAACCGGTAACCTCTGCCACACTTTTTGTTATAGCGCCGCAGATATCAATCGATTCGAAGACGGCCGGCATCACATCTTTGGGCAATCCAATGGCGTCCATCATCTCATGCGACCATTGACGACGTTGCACATCAAAGAGCAATGTGCCGGCGGCATCTGATACCTCCATCGCATATTCATCTGTCATTTTATATCGGATATAGTCCTTGGGCAACACCACATGGTTGATTTTATCATATATCTCCGGCTCATGATCTCGAACCCATATTATCTTGGGCGCAGTAAATCCTTCAAGGGCCGGATTGGAGACCCAATTCACCAGGTTTTCTTCTCCTACCGTCTCTGTGATCCATCGACATTGTTCCGAGGTTCTTGTATCACACCATAAGATGGAAGGTCGCAACACCTCATTGTTTTCGTCCAGCATGACCGAGCTGTGCATCTGGCCGGATAGACCGATACCCGCAACAGAGGCAGCATCAATGTTTGCAGACGAGATCGCTTCACGAATCGTGGTGATTGTTGCCTGCCACCAATCCTGTGGATCCTGTTCTGCCCAGTTGGGATGAGGTGTGTAGAGGGGAATGTCTTTAAATACCCTGGCGATTAACTCGCCGTGTTCGTCGATGATAATGGTTTTTATTCCGGATGTTCCAACATCAATACCGATGAAATATCTCATACGAAGGCCACCTTCATTCCTATATCAAAAAAAAAATCCTGCATCAACTGTTGCAGGATCCTTGGTTTACCGAACCATAATCGCGATTAACTGACATAGGGACGTAACCGGATACTTCTGGAACTGTGTTGCAAGCGACGAATCGCGCGTTCTTTGATTTGCCTCACACGCTCCCTTGTCAGATCGAATTTTGTGCCGATCTCTTCCAGGGTAAAGGGCCGATCTTCATTTATCCCGAAATACAATCGTACAACTTCCGCCTCTCGGGCTGATAAAGTGTCAAGAGCCCAGAGAACTTCTTCTTTAAGAGCCCGTTCCATGTGCATCGAATCCGGGGATTCCTGATTCGGGTCTTCAAGTATATCGAGTAAACTCCCTTCTTCGCCTGGGGTAAAAGAAGCATTAAGAGAAAGGTGGGTGTTGAACATTTTCATCGTTTCAGCGACCTCACTCTGACTCATGGGTTTTTCTTTTGTGGACATATGATCAGCGATTTCCTGCGTACTTGGCTCGCGTCCGTATCTCTGCCTCAGCAAGCGCATTCCCTTATTGATACGACGTAATTCTTCCACCCGATTCAATGGCAATCTGAATATCCTGGATTGCTCGGCCAAGGACTGCAGAATGGCTTGCCGGACCCACCAGACAGCATAAGAGATAAACTTAAAGCCTTTGGCTTCATCAAATCGTTCTGCCGCTTTGATCAATCCCATATTGCCTTCGTTAATCAGATCAGATAAGGGCAGACCCTGGTTCTGATATGACTTGGCGACGGCGACAACAAAGCGAAGATTGGCCTGTACGAGTTTATTCAACGCATCTCGATCCCCACTGCGGGCGTCCCGGGCATAGTCAACCTCATCTTCACGTGACAGCAGAGGAATTTCCCGGATCTCACGCAAATAGATGTCCAGAGATTGATCTTCACTGGCACTCTTGGGGATTGGCCTTGAGGATTTCGGTCCTTTCGTTTCTACTTTACTTTGCTCGACCATATAAAACTCCCGTCAGGAACGACGGCTTTCTCGCACATAAATCAGATCAATTGTAGGGGTGGAATAAAGGAGGGTATCCAGGTTGTGCGATAGTTGAAAGCACCTGATGCATGGCTCTCACTATATGAAGGTCTATTAAAAGCGTCAAGTTTTTTTATGATAAACCGTGCGATAACTCAGGGGGATGCCCGCCTGTTATACCGCTCACCACGTAAATATACTCGGTAGAGGATGCACTGTGAGGCATCCTCTATCATGCTATGGAACGAGCTGGTGCCTTTTACTCAGGCGCTCACCTGTCCGCGTACCGCATTATCGAGCACCCGCTTCCCATACCAAAGGGTGAACAATGCCGAACTCCATACAATAAAGAAGACGCCCCACCAGATGCCGAGTAGCTCCCATTGCAGGGCAATACTCAGTAGCCAGAATACGGGAACAGGGGCGACGATCTGTCTGAAAACCCCGATCCAGATGGCGTACATCGGGGTTTTTAAACCCTGAGGTAACGCCACGGTGGTAAAAAGTACCACGTACGCGAAGAAGACAAGGGCTGATATCCGTAAATATTGTATCCCCGGACCTATGACGGCCTCGTCTGCTGTAAATAAGACAATAAGGGGACGGGCAAATATTAATACGATGGCGGTGCCGAACAGCATCATAATAAACCCATACCACAGCGATTTATGCCAGGCTGCTTTTACCCGATCAAGTTTTCCAGCGCCGTTATTCTGACCTTTGAGCGTTAATATCGCAATATTCAACCCAGTAGCAGGGATCAATGCCATCTGCTCGATGCGTGTGGCAATACCAAAGGCCGATACCCCCGTCTGGCCGAACTTACTGATAAATAAGGTAAAGATAAATACGCCGGCAGCCACAGTCATCATATTGATTGACGCTGGAAAAGCCTGGGCGGCGACCTCCCGAAGGTCCAAGATCCGGGATTAGATGGCGACAGAAGATAGATTGGCATATGCTGGCTTTGATAAAGGATCGATACAGGTAGATACAACCCAGCGCCTGAATGATCACCGTGGCGACAGCCACCCCTCTGATGCCCATGGCGGGTATACCCAGTCCACCGAACATCAACCAGGGGTCAAGTCCCAGATTGAGAATAAAGCCTGCGATCAGCACATTCCGAAAGGTCTTCGTATCCCCCTTGGCATTCAACTGGCATTGGCTATCAACGCCGTGGTCCCCTGGTCGATTCCTATCCCGATGGCAATCACAATAAAAAACATCGGAAAGGTCAGAGACAAAGCGGCCACCATCTCCGTCGATATCATACCCACAAAGTAAATATCCACCACATAGTACTTGGTATTGAAAAAAAATCCGACACTGGCAGGTACGGCAATGTCTTTGATTGATTTCGGTATGGGGTCTTCTGGAAGGTTCATGAATGGTGAATGGTGAATGGTGAATGGTGAACAAGGTATTTCCAATCATAATTCAACATTCAACATTCATAATTCACCTAAGCTCCCGTTGTCTCGATATGAATATTACCGTGACGGTTGGTCATCTCGCAAGGGAGCCCGCCGCCGTTAAGTTGACCTTCGGCATAAACCATCTGTCCATATTCGATTATCCTTAATATAGGCCAGCCTTGTCCCGTTAGGTGAGATCTGTTGATACCTCACATCGCCTTCAAGTTCCAAATAAAATGTCCCATCGGAGGAGATGGCAGAGATAATCACGACGTGAGAAACCAGGTACCTATTATACCGATGGCCAGCATCATTACGGATATCGAGGCTATCCCGACAGGCTGCCGCCAAAACGGATCGGGCTCGGGTTCTATGTGTTCAGGTACGGGTTCCGGTATCGTGCTCGCGTCCACCAGCGCAGTACCCGCTTCCACATCCTTCTGCACGCCTTTCAGGTCGTTGTACAGCTCATAGGCCGTCTGAGTTCGAGCCGTTCTCTCTTTTCGCAGACTGCGCTCTATTACCATCCACAACTGATACGGCGTCACCGGCTTGATAACGGTTACAGGCGCCGGATCTTCATTTACGATCTTACCAAGCAGCGATGTTCGCGACTTACCCTCGAACGCCTTCTTGCCGGTCAATGCCTCATACATCACCACCCCGAAACTGAAGATGTCCGTCCTATGGTCCAACTCCTGAGACTCCGCTTGCTCAGGTGACATATACTGAGGCGTGCCCATCAGCTTTGGTCCAGGACTCATGGCAGATGGAAGGGATTCGGGTAATACCTTGATGGCTACCTGGCGGTCCAGCTTGGTATCGTCTGCGAGGTATACCTCTCCCATACCGCCCTTTCCTAGGGCGTGAATGATTTTATAATGACCTATTTTTGTACCGGCGTTCATAGTACATCAGTGTGTATTCTTGGGCGGTATAACGGCCCTCGAATCATCGGACGATCGGCAGCGAGTTCCGGATGCATTCGATGGT
>CAJXCW010000057.1 GCA_913051705.1 uncultured bacterium | reverse complement strand
GATTGAGTGATTGAGTGATTGAGTGATTGAGTGATTGAGTGATTGAGTGATTGAGTGATTGAGTGATTGTTTTATCTAAGGTGAGGATTCGGGCGTCCTGCCAGGTACCAGATTAGTACGGCTTTGTTCAGGGAATATTTCAGGTTGATTTCATTCTTTTTATCTGGTCTTCTTATGATCCATAGGGCCATGCGCCATAGGATAACACGCAGCAGGACGCCTGTAAAAAAGCTGATCTGAACCATCGATCTGCCCAGGTTAGAAAAATGTTTATCCATATATAAACCACGGCTGCGGTATAGTTCAACAAAGGCGTTGCCCGGATCATCTTTTGAGCTCTGGGCCAGGTTATGTATGACCCGGACTTCAGGTAAAAGATATACATTCCATCCTGCTTGACGGGCTCTTAAGCACCAGTCCAATTCTTCACTGTACAGGAAGAACCGTTCATCGAACAAGCCGATACGCTCTATCGCCGTCCGTCGGATCATCATACAGGCGCCGACCACGGCATCCACTCGAACTGGCTTTTCAAACCCATTTTCATCCGGTTTAACTCTGTTAAGAAACAGGCTCTCCGCGATAAAGGACCGGGGTGTAGGAAAATAGTGATAGGACATTTGAAGCGATTGATCCGGATTCAGAAGCTGAACACCGGCGATTCCACACTCCTCATGTGTGTCCATAAACGTCAGCATGCCCTTTATTGCAGCCTCAGAGATGGTTGTATCCGGATTAAGGAGCAGGATAAAGGCGCCTCTTGATCTTTCTATCCCCTGGTTTACTGCGGCAGCAAAGCCGAGATTCTCGCTATTTCGGATCAGGTGCGGCCACTGCTGTTGCTCAACCCAGTCGGCGGTGGCATCACGCGATGCATTATCAATGACCCAGACATCGCCTTTCCCCTGATCATGGAATGGTTTTAGTAACATAATGCCTGCTTGCAATGCATCCAGAACATTATAGGATACGATGATGACCGATAGTATCGGATTGGGATCAGACCTTATATTCTGCGTCATGTTTCCTGATCAACATCCGTGTTAAGAAAGAAAGTTCATCGCTCGTCATACCACGCGTAAGCCACAGACCGCCTGCATATACAATGACGGAACCGGCCATTCCCACACCGATCGAATAAGAACCGGCCAACCATATCCAGAGACCTAAACATCCGAAAGCCGGTAGTAAGGGCCGGATATTATGTCCAAAGCGCCAGCCTGTTAAGCGTCGAATATATATCCCATAACCGATGATACCGACCATCTCCGTGGCGACGGTCCCCATCGTAGCGCCGAGATATCCCCAACGGGGAATCAGCATAAAATTCAACGTCAGGTTAATCAGGAACATCACCCCGGAAACGATCACGACAGATCGGCGCTGGTCGAGCGCTATTAACGTCTGGCTGAAGACCACAGTAAATATGAAGCCCAGTTCCGTCCAGATCAAGAGTTCAAGCGATTGCCCTGCGGGTAAAAAGGCCGGACTGTAAAAAAAAAGAACGATTTCATCGGCCCAGACCGTTGTACCTATACAGATAGGGACAATGATGATCAATAGGGGTTTCAGGCCCGATGTGATGACATCGGCAGGCGATTTATCTTTTGATGTCACACTGACAATCAGCGGATACAAGGAAAGCATCATTGCGGTCGGGAATACCCTGAGCGCCTCTGTGAGTCGGTACGCTGCCGAATAATATCCGATTTCGATTTCGCTCCGCCATATGGACAGAAACAGAACATCGATCCGAGCGATCAACGTGGCGAAGATACCCAGCAAGGTGACCGGTATGCCCTGTTTCAACAGAGCGATCATTTGAGGGAAATCGATCCTGGCAACAGGTCGGATCATGCGCCCTACCACAACCATGATTAAAATCAAACCCGGGATATTACTGCAGACGTAGGCCACCATCACAGATTGTAGCGGTTGTCCGAAATAGATCATACAGTAGACCAACCCCACCAGGAGTACGCCATCCAGACATTTGAGCAGGGCGGGAATTTCCATCTGAAGCCGGGCTTGAAAGAGTTGTTCATAAACTAATCGGATAGAAGGAAATTTGGGAGAAATGATCAGTGCAATAGCCATAATCCAGACCAATTGTCTGGTATCTAACGGATAATTGGACAGGGAGATGAGTGTGATCGCCAGCCCGATGCTTATCGCAAGCAATAGCATTTTAACCAGGAGCATACTCCCTAAGAGAATCTCATTTCGTTTCTTTTGACGGACAAGCGCTTTTACAAAAACCATATTAAAACCGAGATCCGTCAGGATGGCGAAGTAGCCGACAAAGGCAATAGCGAACGAAAACCGGCCATAGCCTATCTCACCGTATGCGTTTGCAATCAGCAGGGTAGCCCAGAGATCCAGCAGACGCCCGAGAATTTGCCCGGAAAAGATCACGAGGGTATTCCGGACCACACGGGTTACCATACCATTATCCACTTACGCCTCCAGGGGGGCCGTCCAATTATTTGATCGGTAAATACGCTCGATAATACCTGTTCCGAGCGCAAGAAACAGGATAGAATCTTTTTGAATAAATTGGGGGGAAGTAATGGAGAGCGGTATCATGGCAATCATAATACACATAATACCAAGCACCAATGGATGTAGAAATGGATCAGACAAGCGACGCACGCAGAGATACGCGTGGTAGAGGACCATACCATACCATATTAAAAAGGCGGACAGGCCGAATATTCCTAATTTCAACCAGAGATAGAGATACACATTATGTACGTACCAGGTAGGGGTCAGATAGGGGATAAGCGGGTGGAAATTAAAGTAATAGCCCAGCCCGTATCCCCAGATGGGGCTGGCGAGAATTTCATCCATGGCGGCTGCGCTTTCAACCATTCTATTTCTGATGGACAGGTCCATGGCGGCTGTAATTATAGAAGCCAACCGATCTCCCATGGCGGATATAATGTCGATGATAATCTGTCCCATTAAGGACACAATCACAATGACCGCGACCAGGGTCATAGAACCTATATAGAGAATGAACCGCCGTTTTTTATCTGATGGCATATAAAGATAGGCGCAACCAAGAGCAATAATAGAGCCTACCCAATACCCTCGTGAGAAGGTAATAGCCAGAGCGATAACACAGAAGGCAATAATCCCCAGAAAGACGATCGTGCGCCGCGCCCACACGCCGTGGTAGACCAGGAAAAGTATGGTGATGATCAGCGTGGTGAAAAACAGCGGTTCACCCGGGGCCTGGCGATTCGCTATAAGCTCCCACTCCTGCCGGGCTTCAGAGACTATGATCCAATAATCATATACATTGACCAGTCCCATAGAAATACTTAAGACAAGGTAAGCGATACAAAACCAGCGTATTTCCTCCTTGCTGCGTAAGAGAGAAACCACCATGAAATAAGGTAAAAACAGGAGAAAAGGAACCAGTTCACGAACCCATTTAATTAAATCGTTTCCCTGGCCTATCGCTGGTAGAATAGAAGCGATACAGATAAAGAGAAACCAGCCTAAAACTCGATCAGAAGTATTTTGTGTGAAGGGTATGCCAAGGGACATACGGCGTAGGATCCATCCCATCACCACCACACCGAAAAGAACGGCGTAAGCGATCTCAAATGGCGTTATTTCTTCTGTACTTCGAACAAACATACTGCTCAGGGCGATGACCAGCACCAGGCCTTTCAGTGAGGATGTGAAACACCAAAAGAGCAACCCGAGAGCCGCTACGGCGCCCCACACAATAAGAGGCACTATACCGGCGGCAATGGAGAAGAAGCACCCGATGATGATTAGAAAGACAAGGAACCTGTTGGACCAGGGGAATGCTGTCAGGGCAGAAGATGGCTGGAGTTGCATCGTTTAAGGCATTGTCAATTGTACGACATGTGTCTCATCAGTCATTATTTCCGGCCCCATAGTTTCATGGATTGCAGTTCGGTCAATATCTGGTCGATCTGCTTTCCTCTGGTTGTACCGGAAGATCGTGCTTGTCGCATGGATTCAAGGTGTATCGTCAGAAAAAGACTGAATAGTAAACTGCTCAAACAGGCGCCGGCTACTATGTACATACGTTTGGGATAATATTTCTGTTGCGGAGGCACGGCATGGTCAATAATCTGGATGGTCGGTGTATCCCGCACTTCCTGTATTTTCGCCTGTTCGTATTGCGCCAGAAGAAACGCCAGAATCCGAGTCTGAATTTCTACTTCTCGAAACAGACGAACCAGGGCAAGACCGACCTGTGGCAATTCCGTTAACCGATTTCTGGCAATGTCCAATTCGATCTCCATACGTTGCAAGGTCGGATGGGAACGGCCTAATTTTTTGCTTAGGATATCACGTTGTACTTCCATCATCATGACATAAGCTTCCAATTCCGCTCCTGCCAGAAGCGTCGCCCGGTTTTCTTCAGAGAGTCCGATCGTGGCGTGTTCTTCCTGATAGGTCTTCAACGTTTCTTCCGCGTCTGTAAGGTGCCTGCGGGTTTCGAACACCCGTTGTTCCAGGAACAATCTGTTACTTCGCGCCTGTCCGTTACTCAACGACTTGTTAATCCTGTCCAGTTCTTCTATAAAAAAGTTAGCGATTTCAGCCGCCTTCACACTATCCTGGTATACCATGCTCAGGATCAACGTATTTTCCTTGGTCATTTCAATATCCACATCGTCGTCCAGGGCCTTCAGCGTTTCATCCATGGTATCCTTTTGATAGTAGCTTTGCAGATCGAATGACTGGATGACATTTTCTCTGACGCGGCGACTTTCCAGGATCGCAAGGTACGTATCCAATTCTTCTGTTTTACCCAGACCGAATACGTCCAGTGTGGCCGCAAACGTCGAAAACGCAGCGGCGCCGGCGGGCCCGCCGGCGCCCATTCCGATAGGAGATTCGGGCTTCGGCGGTAGAATCGTTGTCGTGGCCAGGTACGATACGGGCAAAATCAGGCTTATGACTACCGACAAAATAGCCGTGATGCCCGACATCCATATGATAAAGCGTCTCCACTTCAACCAGGTATAAATATAATCCAGGAAAGAGCCGGACGGTTCTTCCACATTACATCCTTTTTTTGTTGTTTGTGGGGCGGGGATATTACAAAAGACAATTTCTTTTTAAACCGGCAACGGCTGTATGCTACATGGCCTACAGGGGGTTGTCAAGACAAAACATGGGGGTTTAAGCCTTCGAAATAACGCTTGACATCAAGGATAAATCACCATAATATTTCCACAATTAAATTCATCGTTTATAGAATTATATAGTATATTATTTTAGGTTGTCAATTATCGGTTAGAAACAGCTTTATAATAAAACTGTCACAAGCCAGGTAAGATTTATGGAGCGATACACCTGTTTTGCATTCCGTGTATCCTTAA
Organism: uncultured bacterium; assembly: GCA_913051705.1. Classification (GTDB taxonomy): domain Bacteria; phylum JAAXHH01; class JAAXHH01; order JAAXHH01; family JAAXHH01; genus CAJXCW01. The sequence goes on along the minus strand of CAJXCW010000057.1, from coordinate 18,288 downwards.
TCTTTGTGTTGATCACTGGTTTTCTTCCGACCGATGTTACGGCAACAAAGTTTGCCGGTGAGTTTCTGTCTATAGGGGTAGGTCCACGTGCACTGAGCATGGGGGGGGCCTCCGTTGCGGTCTCCAATGATGCGACGGCCGGCTACTGGAATCCAGCTGGATTGTCGGTCCTGTCTCGACAGATGGTGACCGTCATGCATTCGGAGCAATTATCCGGCCTGGCGTATGATTATTTTGCTTATGCAAAGCCGTTGGGCGGTGGGGATCGCCGTTCCGCCTTCGGGCTTTCCATCATTCGTTTAGGCGTGGACGACATTCCCATTACCCGGCTCCCGGATCCCACACAGGCCATTGATGCGGTGCTGTCGAACGGCCAACGTAACCGCCCCTTTGTGGATCGGTTTGTCAGCGACGCTGAATATGCGATGTTGCTCTCTGTGGCACGACAAACGTCATCTCGCTTCGCTATTGGAGCCAACCTGAAACTTGTACGTAAATCTGTTGGGGTGGCCAGTGCCTTCGGAGCCGGTATAGATGTCGGTATGCTGCTGCGCCTTCGGCCCTCGCTGGCTATCGGCGTTCAGGTCATGAACCTGACTTCTACCGTATTGACCTGGAGTACAGGCCGAAAAGAATATATTACGCCGGTCATAAAGACCGGTATCGGATATGAACATGCTATCCCTCGCTTTCGGGGCAGTATCCTGATCGCTGCGGATGTGGATATCCTCTTTGAAGGACGGCAGCAAACGGCATCTTTCTCCCTTGGACGGGCGAACGCATCCGGTCATGTCGGAATGGAATACAAGTTACAGCAAATGGTCACCCTCCGAGGTGGTCTGGATGCCTCCGGTTTAACTGCTGGTGCGGGCATTCGTTCTCCCATGGTGACGTTGTTCGGACAATCGGTTATACCGAGTCTGGACTACGCGTTTGTTAATAATTCGCCTTTCGGCGCCGTTCATCGGATCGGCGCTTCTCTTGAGTTTTGAGGACTATGACCAAGGACGATATTGTTTCCGAAACAGCTTTGCATACCACCCGCGTGCCCAAAAGCAAAATAGCAGCAATGCTCGACCTTTTTTTGAAAGAAGTCGGTGGGGCGCTCGAACAGCATGAGCGGATAGAGATAAGACGGTTCGGGTCATTTGAGGTGACTTACAGGAAAGCCCGGGTAGCTCGTGATTTTAATACCAACGCAGAAATTCGCCTGCCTGATCGTGCTATGCCTCGATTTGTACCCTTTGATGCCTTTAAGAAATTGGTGTCGGACCAATATGGGGCTCAGCTTCTTCTACGATTGAATGTAGAAGAAGCTGAGCCCCCTCCTACAGTGAAAGAGGCGTCTGGATCGCATGGAACCGATCAGCTGCACGGATTGAGTAAGGACCCGTCGTTGGCGAGCCTTGAAGCACGGGTTCAGGAATCGCCTGATGATTCGGAGGTCCGTTTCTTACTGGTGGAGGCCTACGGGAAACTGGCGCTGTATAATAAGGCTATAGACCAATGTCAGCAGATTTTACGTCAGGATCCCAACCATATAGCCGCGATCAACAATATGGGGAGAATACTTTTTCTTTCCGGTGCCCTGGATCGAGCATCGCAGGAATATGACCGGGCGCTCAGGGTTGACCCGAATCATGCAGATACGCTGATGAACCGGGCGATTCTTCGCAGTGAAATCGGTCGTTATAACGAAGCCGAACAGGATTTCAAGCATGTACTCGAATATAATCCGGAGGCGTCCGGCGCCTGTTATCAGCTCGGGATATTATACACCAAGCGTGGGCTCTATGGACGGGCGATTCAGGAATTCGAGCATGCCATTGAGATTGATCCAGCAGCTGCGGGGTCTTATTTTCAACTTGGTAAAGCCTACGATCATGTGGAACGCCATGAGGATGCCATTGGCATGTTTGAAGAGTTGATCAAAATAGAGCCGGAAAACGCCCGCGCATATTGGCATCTGGGTGTACTTTATGATAAAACCAAACAGAGGCAAAAAGCCCTGGAAATGTATCAGCAATCCAACCATCTTTCTGCTGCCAACCAAGAGGGCAAATAGCTATGGTGGAGTTCGATATCACAACGGCATCTAACCAATTAACAGACACCATTCTTAATGGCGATGAATCCATCTCTTATCGTGAAATCCGTGTTTCCGCACTTCCTGTCTTTATTAAAGCCTGGTTTCATATGGGCGTTGAGTCATGGTATGCTCAGGAGTATAAATGGCGGAATGAAACCCCCCATTTTAATTTCAAGGACAAAAAGGTACTGCCTTCTCTGGAGCAATACGATAATTCGGTAAAAGATACGGCTGTTTTTGTCCGGGACGACTGTCTTAAGATCATAGAGGGCGCTTTACACCATGAATGGGATTACTTCCATCATCCGATTCATGCGCTTACGGCGCTGCTTTTTCGCCATAGTGAGGTGGTTGACGGCATCCATCTGGTTGATTTCCTCACCCAGTTTCAGAGAGAACCGTATTATACGGAGGCCGTTAAGACATATGTCCTGGACCATGAAGATACGCGACTTGATCAGGAACTTTTCGAACAATTTTTAACCAATGTCGAGCGGGACTGTTTTCACGATCAACCTCTTGAGGCCATGAAACTGGCGGTTATGGCCGTAGATGAAATGCTGGAACTTATTGATCAAAATGGTTCTCCTCAACACATCAGCCTGGACACCTGGGAAGCATTTGTAAAAGCACGTGGTTTGGATCAATCATTACCCCGTTTGAATGATATGATTGCTTCCATGAAGGCGGAACAAGCTTCACATATGACCATTGAAGGGCTTATGACGGCCCTGGATGCGGATGAAACGATACAGGGTGTTGATGAAGAAGTTGCTCTGGAACTGACGCAGGAAGACCAGGTTGATGAGGATCTACCTACCGTCCTGCCGGATGAAACGATACAGCAGGGCCATGTATCAATACCGACAGAAGAGCCTCTTTCTTCTATAGATTTTACCGAAGAGGCCGATGATATGGAACAGGACGAAGAGGCTGAAGATGAGATCCTGGACCAGACGATTGCAAATACGACAGCCCCGTCGCCGCAAGCAGCGATACAAATCCCTGCTGTCGAAATCAGCGATAAATTAAGGAAGATGTTCATAAAGAAATTGTTCAGTAAAGATGAAGCAGCCTACCAGAGTGTCTTAGAACAGTTGGAGCCGGCTTTATCATGGGATGAATCATTCAGTATCGTAGAAGAGATATGGCAAGAACGAGGTTTAAACCTATTCTCAAAAGAATCGCAGGAGTTTACAAGCGTTTTCTATGAGCGTTATTTCCCTTCATCTTGATGGTCTATATGAATCTCATATGAAAAAATGAAGGTTTTATATAATCACAATGTATACTGACCATAAATCATCACTTCATTAACATGGTGAGGAAAATAGGATATGAAGGTTTTACAGAATCAGACCTTTACAAAACATAAACAGAGCGCCCCATCCAAGCCTTCCAGCGAGCAGGTAAAAAAGGATGAGTGCGAATTAATAGAGCGTGCCAAAACCGGTGACGGCAGTGCATTTGATGAAATGACCAAGCGATATAGTGAGAAGGCGTATTCGATCGCCTATCAGATGCTTGCCAGTCCGGATGACGCCCGAGATCTGGTTCAGGATGCCTTTCTTGAAGTATTCCGCACCCTGGAACGGTTTAATACGCAATATCGATTTTCAACATGGCTTTATCGTATTTTAATCAATAAGTGTATCAATTACCGCAAACGTGAAGCGCGGCGACGCATGCTGTCTTTTACTGATTTTTGGTCGCGTCGTGATCACGATGGCCGACAGCCCATACCAACGTACCTGGCTTCGACGGATGTGACCCCTCATGATATCCTTGAAAACAAGGAACTCAGGCACTCGATTTTAGAGGCGCTCAATTCCTTATCCGAACGGCATCGCACCGTTGTGGTTCTATTTGATATAGAGGGGCTTTCCCACCGACAAATTGCAGAAATTCTGCAATGCCCGGAAGGTACAGTGATGTCTCGGCTGCATCACGGCCGGCTTAAATTAAAGCACATCCTGTCTAAACGACTCAATGGATATTTCCAACAGTATTAGAGGTCCATTATGACTTGTACTCACGTACAGAAAAAGCTAACGCGATATCTGGAACGGATGTGTGAGAAGAAAGAGGTCACCTCAATCGCTCGCCACATTGAGTTATGCCCGGCCTGTGGTCAACAACTCCGTGATCTGCAGCGTGTCAGGTCCCTTCTGAAAAAAAGTCAAACCACACCGGTCGACCCGATTTTTCTGGCTGATGTCCAAACATCCATCCGTGAACATACCACACATGCGTATCTGCTCCCGGGGCTCAGGCGTCGCTCCTGGATTCATCAGGGACGTCGATTGCCGTATGTTATATCGATGGCGGCCGTACTCCTTTTGACGGCTGTGTCTCTGGTATGGAACAATATGGCCGACACGTCCAGGCCTGTCGCCCGGACGCCTCAGCCGGATGATATGTATTTTATTTTACAGGAACATGCCTTACAGGCAGACCAGGGTGTATTTACTAATGGCGCTCTGGGTTCTGTTATGGTTCCTCAGTCTCGAAAAAAGTAAATCTGATGAAACACATTCCATTCATTATTCTATGTTGGCTGACCTTGAGTTGTTTATTCGTTGCGCCGGTCGTCCGTGCGGCTGATCTGGATATTACGTACCAGATGATCATGGACGCGCCGAAGCAGGTGAGCTATCGGGCGACCATGACCCGCCAGCGCTATAACGCAGACGGGGGCACGATCTTTCGGTCTACTCAGCATATTATCCATCAGCATCCGGATCGCGACCGGATTGAGGTTGACGGCCAACACAATACGGTGGTTCTCCGTATTAAAGACGATATATATCGGCGTAAGGCATCTGGTGATTCTCTCAAATACTCCCACCGCCATCAACGCGGCTCCGATGTATTGGACATAGGGCTTGGTTTCAGCAGTCTCGATTTACTTCAGACCAATTATCATATCGAACATGTCGGCTCCGATCATGTTATGAATCGCCCAACTTTGATATTGACCTTTAATCCACAGCATCCGGGACGCCTGACCAAAAAAGCCTGGATCGACGAACAGACCGGGCTTGTCCTGCGCACAGAAGACCGTGATGAAACGGGTAGTCTGACGGAAGAATTATACTTTACTAACTTGCAGATCGATCCCTCCCTTAGTCTCGATTTGTTCGATACGAGTGAATGGGAAGGCCGCGCCGTTGAATTCAGGCAAGTCATTGCATGCGGATCGATGAGTGAGGTACAGAAAGAAGCTGGTTTTGCTCTGGCCGCGCCGGTCAATATACCGGCAGGATTTACGCTGGAGCATAGACGCGTCATTCAATATTATGGTCAACCGATGGTCCATTTCATGTATACCGACGGACTGGCTCAGTTATCTCTCTTTCAACGCGTTGCTCCTCAGAGAGATGAAGTCGCCTGGCCTGATGGCGCGCCGGAACGACGCGGTGATATTCAAATGTGGAAGCTGAATACGTATTCTATATTCCGCCGTGTTAAGAACGATAAACTTTTTACCCTGATCGGCGATATTCCCGAGGCTGAATCCATAAGTCTGCTTGAGTCCCTATGCGCAATCAAACCATCCGCAGCCTCTATTGATCAGGCCTCCATATTTGGATCCTCCTCCTGGATCGTGGGCGGGAGCGTTGTCGGTGCGCTTCTACTTGGTGCATGGACCTTCCGGCGACGCAGAACACTGATTTGACCTCTCGTGATCAACCCTGCCAGTCATCTTCTTTCGCCCCTGCCCGAAACCTTTTTACCTCTTTTCTGGTCTTACTATAAGAAAAGTTCAATAAATTTCGCCAGAAATAGACTATATAGAGTGTCTAACATTGGTGATAGGCAAATAGCAAACCCCAAAGGGCTCGAAGTCACCGGAGGTGGCTTCCATTGAAATAGGTACATAGTAATCGTTTCGTTTTTAATTTTTATCATTTAAGGAGCACCACAATGATTTTTCGACAAGTTCTCCGTCAGTCCATGGTTGCTTTCACCGGTTTACTGATCTCAGTGGGATCGACAACCGCTCAGGATCGACAGCATCAGCAGCCTACTCAGCCTGCTGGGCAGACGTTAACCTTAGATCAATGTCTTCAAATTGCGTTGGAAAGAAATCCACAGATATTAATTGCTGAAGGCCAGGTGGAGGTGGCCCAAGCACAAACTTACGGGTCTTATACCGGTATACTGCCGACTATCAATGCCTCTGTCATCAATGCAAACCGAACCACGTCAGGGGATAGGGATCAAATTCTGGAAGGTATAGTCATTCGACAGGTGCCAGGCGGAACCCGGACCAATTATTTCAACAATATCGCTTTAAACTATACTCTGTATAACGGTGGCCAAAACTGGAACAGCATTCGCCGAAATAAGCAATTAGAAGTCAATTCCAAGCATAATGTGTCAAATGCCGAGAACCAGATTGCCAGCAATGTTAAAACGCAATATTATAATTTGCTCAGGGCTATTCGGCTGAAAGAAGTAACCGATGAACAGGTAAAACTCAGTGAAGAGCAATTGCGCCGTTCCCAGAGCATGTATGAGATCGGATCGGTCGCCAAAATCGATGTGCTTCAAGCGCGGGCGCAGCTTGGGCAAGTTCGTATTACGCTATTAAATCAGCAGAAAGCCGTAACACAAACGAAAGCGAATTTAAACAACGTCATGGGCGTTGATGTACATACGCCTATTAATCCGGTTGATCCTATCGCTGGAAATACATTGGCCATGATGTCCCCCATGTCTCTACAGGAAGCGACGAGTTTAGCTTTCCAGCAGAACCCGTCGATCCAGCGGGATGCGGGCGGCATTCAGGCCGCCAATCTTCAGAGCAAACAGGCCAGAGGCGCCCTGTGGCCAACTGTTAGCGCCGGCGTGACGTACAGCCGAAATGGTGTATACCTTAGAGATGTATACGGTAACTACGGCAACAACTGGAATCTTGGATTTAGTATCAACGTACGCCTTCCCATACTTAACGGCACACAAACCTATGCTAACATTCAGAGTTCACATGCTCAGCGTATGATTGCGGAAGAGACTCTGAATCAAACTAAACGCACCACGCTACTTTCCATCAGACAATCCTTGCTGGATCTGGAAACGTCTATTTTGGTCACCGAATTGAGCAACGAGAACATTGTAGCCTCCGACGAAGGTTTGAGGTTGGCAGAAGAGCGGTATCGTGTAGGTTCCGGGACACTTCTGGACGTTTTCAACGCACAAGTGACCCTGGCCGGGGCCAAATCCAACCTGGTCATTGCTCAGTATGATTATCTGATTGCTCAGGCGGCACTGGATCAGGCGTTGGGTAGATAATAGGCGTATGTCTCTGAATCTTAATACCGAATCTATCGTCTGGATCATCCTGGCGGCGTTTGCCGTTATCGGTTTTATTTATTGGGTATCCCGTGAACTTATCAGGCAGGTGGGCTCGAAGGTCGGTTGGGCGCTCGTACTCATTCGTATCGGCGCGGCCCTCCTGTTGCTTGTTGTGCTCTGTGAACCGGTAACAAGGCTTTTACTCAGTCGTACAGAACCGGCGAATCTGGTCTTACTGGTTGATACCTCCGATAGCATGAGTCTCATCGACGGATCAGGTAGTCGCCAGGAGGCGCTTGATCAATTTTTAGCCGGTGCGGTTTTTGAGGATCTCAACGAAAAGTACCATCTACAAACCTACCTGTTTTCTGAACAGCTCAGATCTATCGTCTCCTCAGATTTCGACTCTCTGCCTCTACAGAAAAGCGGTACCGATATCGGCGCCGCTCTGGACTTTGTAAAGACCCGGGATCGGCTGGACAGCCTATCCGGCGTCATTTTGATCACCGATGGTAATTACACGGTGGGTCGGGACCCGCTCAGGGTCGCGGATGATTTAAGAATACCCGTATACACGGTCGGTATCGGTGACACGTTAGGGGTCTATGACACCGGTATTTCGAACCATCTGACCAATGACATTGCATATGTTGACAGCAAGGTGCCCATCGAGGTCAGTGTGAAAAGCCAGGGCATCGCTCAGGTACGCGTTCCCGTCACGCTCAGGGAAGGCGGTCAAACGATCGATACCCAATATGTCGTCCTTACCGGCCAGGGACGGAAACAGTCGGTGGTCTTACATGTGGTACCGACGACAGACGGCGTGCATCAGTACTCGGTTGATATCCCTGTTCAAGAGGGAGAGGTGACTTCAGAGAACAATCGCCGTACATTTTCGATCAAAGTATTGAAGACCAAGCTACGGATATTATATATAGAAGGCGGTCCACGACCTGATTTAACCTTTTTAAAACGTACCCTGCAACGAGATACCAACCTCGACGTATCGAGTCTTATTTTTCGTCCTGACGGCAGCACTTTTCCTGACGTGTTACCTTCTTCCCGCTCGGAATGGTTTTCCTATGACTTGATTATTCTGGGCAGCATTGACGCGGCCCGTCTTCAAAAATGGGCTCGTTTCATCGTAGCATTTGTTGAAGAAAAAGGCGGCGGGCTGATTGCCCTTGGCGGTCCACACAGTTTCGATCTCGGTGGGTATGCCGGTACACCTATCGGCAATCTCATGCCGGTACGCATTCCCTCTACTGCCCGTGGTTTGTTAGAGAGCCCATTCCACCCACTTCTGACCCCGGACGGACGGGTGCATCCTCTGACCAGGCTGCATAATGACCCGGTCCTCTCAGAACACCGGTGGTCGGAGCTACCGCCCTTACCGGGCATCAATCAGGTGGGTCCGGCAAAACCAGGCGCCGTCGTGCTGGCGACGCACCCGACCTGGCAGGTGGGCGCTCAAAATGCCCCGGTCATCACCGTCCATCGGTACGGACTCGGCAAGGTCATGGCTGTCACCACACACGAGATGTGGCGATGGGACCTCATGATGTGGGGCACCGGGGGGACGAATGCCAGCTATGAACAGTTTTGGAATAACGCCGTCCGCTGGCTCCCCATTCGAGACGGTAGCCGCCGTGTTCGGGTAGCCTCAGACAAACTACAATATCGCAGTGGTGAGATGGTCAACTTTAATGGACAGGTATATGACGAAAATTATCAGCCTGTCGATGGCGCTACCGTGTCGGTCACTATTTCGGCCAAACAGGAAGACGGCCAGATCCTTCAAATCGACCTGACGCCCTCCAGGCAGGGTAACGGCAGATATAAAGGCGCCTTGCGTTACCTGCCCATGGGTGAATATACAACCCGTGTAAGCGCGACTTTAAACGGGGTCTCTCTGGGCACGGACACCGGAGGATTCACTGTCGGCGAAGCATCCATTGAATTTGATCAGACCAAAATGAATCAGCCGTTGCTTACCCAATTATCTGCCATGACCGGCGGACAATTTTATTCTGTTGAAGAATCGGATCAACTGATCGACGATCTGTCGTTTTCTGCTGTTTCTACCCAACAAACCCGTGATATTCAACTTTGGAACCATCCGATAATTTTATTTTTATTTATTATTCTACTAACAGCGGAGTGGTTGCTCAGGCGTCGCTATGGCTTGTTGTAAGACAGGTTCAGATCGACAGATCTACAGATCGGTGAATTCGATCCTGTTCGTGCGTGTATTTGCTTGACAGTATGGACCTGCAGGCGTAGTTTGTTGTGCAGCCGGATCTCTTCTTACTATCCTTATTTATCCGTTAGGGGCGGCTCATCGAGAGCCTGAGAACTGCACCCTTAGAACCTGACCTGGATGATGCCAGCGTAGGGAAACGGTTCGAAATGAAGCCGTTTCAGCTCGAAACGGCTTTTTGATTTTCACATGAATGTACATGGAGCGCCCGTGGTACACACATCAGAGATTGTGGTCATTGGCGGTGGGGTCATTGGTCTGGTCATCGCTTGGCGATTAAGTCATAACGGACATCGGGTCACGGTCCTGGAGCGAGGACAGATTGGTCGGGAAGCATCCTGGGCCGCAGCCGGCATGCTGGCTCCTCACTGCGAACTTGATCAGCCGGATGCCTTCTTTGAATTATGTCAAAAAAGCCTGGAAGCTTATCCGGCCTTTATATCTGCTCTAAAGCAAGAAACAGGATACGCTATTGACTACATCACCAATGGGACTATTTTTCCCGCTTTAAGTGACGGTGATCAACAAAAGCTCGAGATTCGATACAAGCGTCAAAAAGAGGCCGGTTTGCCGGTTGAACTCTTATCGGCGAAGGCATCCAGGCGATTGGAACCTAATCTATCAGGTCATGTGCAGATGGCTTTAAGATATCCGGCAGATCACCAGGTGGAAAATCGAGACCTCATCAGAGCACTTACACAGGCTATCCGGCAACTTGGGGGCATTATCCATGAAGGGACGGCTGTAAAACGAATCCTGACGGATCAATCTCAAGTGATCGGTGTTCAAGCTGATTCGGTATCATGGGAAACACGCCACATCGTTAATGCGACGGGAAGCTGGGCGCGGTATTTAGACGGTGTCCCCAACACAGTCCGCCCACCGATACGCCCCGTCCACGGTCAGATTTTGTCTCTGGCAACCGGTGATGCCTGGCCGTTTCGGCATACGATTTATTCCAGTAAAACCTATCTGGTGCCCCGGTCAAATGGTCGTTTGCTGATCGGCGCCACGGTGGAAGAATCAGGATTCCGTAAAGAAGTGACTGTTGAAGGTATTTTGCAATTGTTTCATGGCGCGCTTCGACTCGCGCCGGCGTTACGTTCCTATCCGTTTGAGGCCACCTGGTCCGGCCTGCGACCGACGACCTCTGATAGCCTACCTATCCTCGGCCCTACGGCGGTAAAGGGGCTTTACCTGGCCACCGGGCACTACCGCAACGGTATCCTTCTTGCACCAATAACCGGTGATTTGATGGCGGATATGATAGAGAACCAATCCATACCTTCGCTTATGAAACCATTCTTACCGGATCGATTCTACAAGCCCGAACATAGAGAGGTGTGAGTGATGACGGTAACCGTAAATGGAAAAATTCGCGCATTGAACCGCGAAATGAGTATCGCTGAATTGCTGCAGGAACTCAGCCTTCCCCCGGAAGGCATTGCCGTAGCGGTTAACGCCTCTGTCATACCTCGCAAAAATCATCCCGCTTCGATGCTCAGTGACGGCGATGTGGTTGAGATCATCAGGGCTGTGGCGGGGGGATAAAACGAATTATGAATTATGAGTTATGAGTGGTGGGCAGTACCAATATTAAAGGAGATGATTATGGGGGCGCTAAAAATCGGTGATAAGGTGTTTAATTCCAGGTTGATTCTGGGGACAGGGAAGTATCCGGATTTTGAGTTGATGCGTGAATCTTTTGAAGTGAGTGGCACGGAGATGGTAACTGTGGCCATTCGGCGGATCGATTTAAACGATACTTCCGGTAGATCTTTACTCGATTATATCGATCGGGACAAATATACGTTGTTGCCTAACACAGCGGGTTGCTATTCTGCTGAAGATGCCGTATTGACCTGTGAACTGGCCCGTGAGGCGCTGGGGACCGATATGGTCAAACTTGAAGTAATAGGGGATGAAAAAACGCTCTTCCCCGATAATGAAGCCACACTGGAAGCCGCACGTATCCTGATAAAAAAAGGATTCACCGTTCTTCCCTACACCATAGATGATCCGATCATCTGCAAGAAGCTGGAAGATATCGGGTGCGCCGTTGTCATGCCGTTGGCTGCACCCATTGGATCGGGGCTCGGGATTCGCAATCCGTACAACATCGCTATTATCATTGAGCACAGTAACATCCCGGTTATCGTTGATGCAGGGGTCGGTACGGCGTCCGATGCGGCGGTAGCCATGGAATTAGGCTGTGACGGCCTCCTGATGAATACAGGTGTTGCGGGCGCTCAGGATCCTGTCAAGATGGCAAAGGCGATGTGTCAGGCGGTAGAAGCCGGTCGACTGGCTTACGAAGCAGGACGCATTCCCATGAAGTTGTATGCCTCTGCGTCCAGCCCGATGACGGGAGTCATTCATTCTTCGGTGGTCTGAGAACGGCAGGTGGACACGGGCTTTTTATGGTTGATTTCAAGCTTTATCTTATCGGCGATCGGACGCAGTGTGGGGGGCGGTCGCTGGCTGATGCGCTGGGGCAGGCATGCCATGCAGGCGTCCGGGCCGTTCAACTCAGGGAGAAAGATCTTCTTCCTGGCGAGTTTGTGACGCTGGCGCAGGGTGTGCTACAGGCCCTGGCCGACTATCGCCCATCCATACTGATAAATGATCGGGCGGATATAGCCTGTGCGCTACAGGCAACCGGGGTTCATCTGCCGGAGTCCGGTCTATCGCCGAAATTTGCCCGCCATTGTCTTTCCGAAAACGCCCTTATCGGATGTTCCACACATAGTGTAGATCGTGCCCGACAGGCGGCTGAGGCGGGTGCGGATTTTATCACCTTCGGCCCGATCTTTTACACCCCATCGAAAGCGTCATATGGTGATCCTCAGGGTCTTGAGACCTTGAAAGAGGTCACCCAGGCCGTTAAGATACCGGTTTTCGCGATTGGCGGGATCACGCCGGACCGGGTCCAGGCATGTCTGGAGATCGGGGCAACCGGTGTGGCCGTTATTTCCGCTATCTTATCTGCCCCTGATATTCCTGAAGCAGTTACTGCATTTCAACACGCGCTCGGAGAACTTTAAAGAGCCGTGAATAAATAATAGTTGACAATTATAATCAACATAGTATTATATAATAACTCCTTACAAATATTTTTGCCTGGAAACAGGTTGAAGCGATTACCCATTTAACTGTTTATAATACTACTTTGACGTGATTCCCCCTTACAAATTACACAACCTTTATATCTTTCATCAGGAGGGTTATCCATGAAATGTGATGTGAAAAAGTTACTCTGTATGCTGATCTTATGTGGTATGATGATCAGTATAACAAGTGCGGTTCAGGCCGGTGAAAACGGCAAGGGCAAGATCGGTACGGGCATGGGTGAGATCGCGCCTAACTTTGAAGTGTATACAATGGACGGCAAGAAGGTGACCTTGAACGATTACAGGGGCAAACCGTTGTTCGTGAATTTCTGGTCCTGGTGGTGTCCACCCTGCATTAAAGAAGCGGAACTACTGATGACTATGGCCAAGAAATATGAAGGCCGTATTGAATTTCTCTTTGTCGGCGTCAACAGGTTCTATCGAGATAAAAAGCCACTTGACCCGAAGGAATTTGCCGAAGGATTCGGACCAGGTCTTGAGGAGTTTAAGCAGAAGCTCATGAAGTCCAAACTGGTGCGTCCGAGTAAAGAGACGGTTGCAAATCATCCGGAAAAACTTCCGGAATATGAAGCCCGTAACAAAGAAGTGGTTGATTATTATATGACGAGTGCCTCCTCCCTCTTTGATTTTCGGGGCTATTGGGAACGTCAGTTCCGCGCAAAGACCAACGAAACTACCGGCATTCCGGTCACCTATTTGATTAACCCCGATGGCCGGATCGCCCTGGATATCCATCCTAATGAACAGCATTGGGATAAAAATGATGATATTCTCGAAGATCTGATTGCAGGAAAAGATTTAACCAAATACGAGTCCCGGTTCCCCATCCCGGAAAAGCATCAGCGTAAAGATCAGGCTCAGCCCAGTAAATAACTGGGTCGTAAAGGTAGTTGGCAGACAAAAAAGGCCGGCAAACGCCGGCCTTTTTTATTGAAATCTTGACAGTTGAAAATAAGAGATATAGTTTATGGAATGAAAGATAACAGGATTGAGATCGATAGGAGCCCTTCAGGATTGAGTTTTCCTTATGATCAATATTAATCTCTTGAAATCGAAATCGTCGCAAGCGGAGGCTATAAGCAGAACGCCGCCCACCTCGCCTACCACCTCAAGTCGCTTTTATACCTCTTCATGGCAGGGCATCGTGTTAATCAACATCGGCATTGTGGTCGTTGTTGTCGCGTTGATTATGCTGCTGCCAGCCAATACGCCTGTTATCGGAGGGTTCATCGGCTCGGCGAAGATAGCCCTGTCTCGATTTTCCAACATGATTTTTTAGAGGCATTTTAAAACAGGCTCTAAAGATTCATATTAGCCATCTGCTCAACCCGTCCCTCATCTATTTCGATACCCAACCCCGGTCCATCAGGTACCCTGGCGATACCGCCGTGGATTGCGGTCGGTTCTGCTGTTATCCGTTCCTGATGGTACAAGGGGCCGATGATATCCGCAGGATATCGTTCTGATTGGATGTTATTGGTCGCCACGGCCAGGTGCGCCATCGCTGCAGAACCGATTTCCAACTCCAGGTTACTTCCTATATGACAAGGTTTACCTGCGGCTTCAGCCAGTTTGGCAATCTGCTGGGATTTGAGTATTCCGCCATTTTTTCCGGGATATACGCTGATAATGTCCGCCGCATCCTGCCGTATAACTTCCATGGCGTCCATGATGGAAAACACGCTTTCATCAGCCATAATGGGAATCCTCGTCTCCGCCCGGACCCTGGCCATCCCACGGATATCTTTCCTGTGGACCGGCTGCTCGACCATGATCAGGTTATAGGGTTCCAGCCGCCGGATCGTCTGTACCGCATCCGTGACCGACCAGCCGCCGTTGGCGTCTACCGTCAAGTTGATCTGCTCGCCAAGGGCTTCTCGTACCCGATGCACCCGTTCCACGTCTGCATCCGGATGGCCTCTTCCCACTTTGATCTTAATGGTTGAAAAGCCGGTATCCACCATTCTCCGGGCATTACGCACGGCGATGTCCGGTTCGGTAGCTGCTACGACGAATTTAATTGGAATATCTTTGTCACGACAGGCGCCACCAAGCAGGTCATAGACAGGTACGCCCAGCTTTTTCCCCTGAATATCAAGTAGCGCCATCTCGATGGCCGCCTTCGCAAAGCAATTATCCGCCGCCACATTATCGAGACGCTGCATCAACTTTTCTACATCGAACGGACTTTGGTCCACCAGTTCCGGTAGGAAATACCGTTCTATCAAAACGCAGGTCCCCTCCGGCACTTCTCCACTCCATCCCGGCATGACGGTGGCTTCACCGATACCGGTGATCCCCTCGTCGGTATGTATGGAGATCAGCACATATCTGGAAAGCCGATGAGACCCGAGAGAAGAGATGATCATGATGTCCGGATTGATGGTCGCCGTAATGATTTTTGTCTCGATGCCCGTGATGAGCATATTACCTC
The DNA here is from genome assembly GCA_913051705.1 of uncultured bacterium. GTDB lineage: Bacteria > JAAXHH01 > JAAXHH01 > JAAXHH01 > JAAXHH01 > CAJXCW01. The sequence continues at coordinate 3,073 of CAJXCW010000057.1, read as the reverse complement.
CTGTCTGAATGTCGCGCGTTGCGCTGAAGTTCAACAACCTGATGGTTCGCTGCTAGCTGCGGAACATCAGTTAAATATGGAACGAGTGATGCGAGAAGTCGTTCTAAATGTATTCAGAGGTTTCTTTTTCGTCAACCTGCAATCTGTGTGCCGCTATCTTGAAAACGAGGTTGACAAAAGGTTGCCCTGATCATATTCTACTGTGCCGCAAAACGTAATATTACCAGGTATCATAATATGAATGGATCCCCGCTTACTACCTGCGGGGATGACGGTTTTCTGACCTATTCAGACTAATCTGCATAATGTGTAGGTAGTGAGGGAGAGGAGTGCTTATTTATGGGGCCGTCTTATGTCCTGATCCCTTTACATGCCAGAATCATCCTTCTGTTGTCTATTCTTCTGTTTTACCAGACTTCGATTTCATTCGGTCAATCCATCACGTCCAGTCGCTGTGGCACCACGAGTCTGCTTTCCTCTTTTCAATCAACCGAAGGGCTGGGACTTGCCAGCTACCAGTCGGATGGATTCCACCTCACCCGTCCAACCGTGCCCGGTGAGGCCGGCCGTACCGGCGGCTACGGCCATACTTACACGACGACACCGACTTTTTACAACAGTCCTGGCGGCCATTTCAAAATATGGTATGTCACGACCACCAGTGACCGGCCGGGTTCCGGGCGGTCGGATCCGGTTGACGCAGATAACAACGGCGTACCGGACTGGGTTGAGCAATGCGCTGATTTTTTCGATCATTCCTGGCGTACGGTGATAGATACCTTAGGTTACCGTCCTCCTCCCATCGATTTTCAGTTCCACGCCCAATACGCTTCGGCCGGATTGGACGATGGTGGAGATAATCGATATGACGTATATATCGAGGACATAGGATCCGGCATTGCCGGTTATACCGCCCCTGAAACCGTGATCAGCGGCCGTCAGCTTCCCTCATATATTGTGGTGGACAATGATTTCGTCGGCGTTAAAAGTTCTCTGTCTGAAGCGCTCGACTTGTTGCGGGCGACGGCCGCGCATGAGTTTTTTCACGGCGTACAGTTCGGTTACGACTCCAATGAAGACATATACTGGTTTGAGCAGTCGGCGACCTGGATGGAAGAGCAGGTTTTTGATGAGGTCAACGATTACCTGACCTATCTAACCGGCTTCAGCGGTTTTCTGACGCAGCCCTGGGTATCTCTTGACGTGGCTAACGGTCAACATGAATTTGCTGGGGTGTTATGGCCTCAATTCTTAACAGAACGTTTCAGTGCCGGCCTGATCCGGGCTATATGGGAAAGGGCAGAGACGGTTCAGAGTGTGGATGCGATGGAGCAGAGTTTACAAACGATCGGCAGCAGCTTGAAGGCCGCCTTCCAGGAGTTTACGACGTGGAATGTATTTACAAATAGTCGGGCAAATTCAACACTGGCTTATGAAGAGGGCGCCTTGTTCCCACTCGTGACCCCTACCGATACGACGGATGGTTATCCTTTTTCGGGGCCGACCACCGCTACCTCAAAACTGCCGTCGTATTTAGGGGCCAATTATCTGGTATTTACGCCTGACGCCTCCCTTCCCGGTGGTTTGCATATAGATTTTACCGGTCTTACCGGGGAATGGGGGGTCTCGGTTGTGGCGACCAGCATCACGGGCCCGGATACGATCATCACCGTGCCTATTGTTTCCCAGAGAGGAACGGTGGATATATTCGACTGGGGTGATTTTAACGCTATTGTCCTTGTCGTTGCTTCATTAAATCGGTCCGGTTCCAACTTTAATTACCAATACACGGTTTCCTATGACTCCACCCTGACCCAACCGAACCAGATCACCCGGCCGGCGCTGGTGAGTTTTCCTAATCCTTTTTCCTTGAATTCCAATGCCTTTGTCACCATTAAATATAAAATTCCTCAAAGTGGTCGGGTTGTGCTCACGTTATATAATATTCTTGGTCAGGAAGTTCGCAGGCTTCTGGATGTTACAAGGCCAGTCGGTACGTTTACCACTTCATGGGACGGGACAGATCAATCCGGCCGAACCGTATCGAGTGGTATTTATTTCTACAGACTGATTATAAATAATACATCCGGTTCACAGACGGGTGTATCCGAAAAAATGATATTTTTAAAATAACCTCCTCGCTGGTAGCTTTCGATCCCCCAACCGAGAGGTCAATCTTATGAATCATACCAGGCAGACGATACAACTGGAGAAACTACATCGCCTCAGTCAGACGGTGATGCAGTTACAGGATATTCCGAGACTGGCAGAGGCTGTCAGTCATATGATGGAAGACTATTCGCATACCTGGGTGGGCATTGTAGAAAATCAGCAGGTGGTCTATTCTTATGATGAGAATCATCGTTTAGAAGTAAGGGGTAAGGGGCTAATAGGCTGGGTTGCTGCGCATGGCGAGCCCCTTTTTGTTAACCATGTCGATAAAGATGCCAGATATCTGAGGATAGGCGACCAGATAGATCCAACATGTTCAGAGCTGGTTGTGACGATTAAGAAAGATGATCAGGTGCTGGGTGTTCTGGATCTCCATGCCGACACCCACGATGCCTTTTCTGAGGGAGATCTTCAGTTTGCAGAATCTCTGGCCCAGGTTCTGAGTGTCGCCATACAAAACGCGTGTCTATATGAGGATTCCCGTATACAGGCGGAACGACTGTCTCTCGTTGCCTAAATAGCTGCGGATTTGACGATACTTCAGCCGATTTCAAATCTGTTGGAACAGATTGTACAGACCTTAGGTAAACGATTGGGCCATCTATGTGGATATGTTGCTGGCCAAACCCTTTAGCCGAGAAGAAATGTTACACGTCCTGGCCAAAGCGGTGAAACTCAGGATAGAAAGATTATCTACTTAAGGCTCTGGGAGGGAAGGGGATGGGGGACTTGCGCTAAGAGGTGGTCGCAGGTGGTTGAAGCGGACTCGTCTGGGCTGATCTCGATCCACAGGATTTCTTCACGGTTTCGGAACCAGGTCAGTTGTCGTTTGGCATACCGGCGGGTCTGCCGGCGAATTTTATTTACTGCTTCCTGTAATGGTAAAAGCCCTTTGATATAA
>CAJXCW010000056.1 GCA_913051705.1 uncultured bacterium | reverse complement strand
TTCCTGATTACCATCCCCTGGATCGAACAGGGATTATTTCTCCCTGCCTGGAAGACGGCATCCTTCATGCCCCGAGTATTATTTTAGGTTTGACGACTGCATTTTATGATCATTTAAGAGCGCTGTCCGATGATTTTTTTAATTACCCTCAGCATTTTGCTTTTATAGGCGGGTGCCATGAGAAGGTTAATACCGGCTCTGGTCCCATGGTCTTGGAAAGAGACCAGATAGGCGAAGCCTGGGGTTGCCTGGATGTGTGGCCGGGAACCAACTGGATAATCCATCCGGCCCGATCGGAAAACATGCTGGACCAGATATACCGCTATCAAATCAATCGTGTTTTCTGGCCGGCCTCATTAAGGCCGGATAACGTACAGAAAAAATTACCTCCCCTGGTTGACCGTTTCCTCAGAAACCGATTGAAATCCGTCTGGTATTACAACCCGGATGATGCCGACGTCGAAATCCTTCTATCAGATACCGCCTCGCATTTTGTTCAGGAGAGCATCGACCGATTACCCCCAAGCATAGCTCTCGATATTAACGCTTCCCCCGGGGAGCCGGCCGGGTTGGTTGAGAACCGGTTCCGGATGGTAGATCCCGGTGAATTTCTTGATGACATGGGCTCATGTTTTAATTCTGAGTGACCGATGAAATAAAGGGTTGACATAGGTCCAGATCTTTTTTTTAGTTGGTAACCGAAAATCGTGCTGATTATAGATTAATAAAATGTAACCCTACTTATGAAGGGAGCAGAGCCAATGGTGGACGCCAGGTATCTTTTAGATGATAACATGATGCGGGATTTCATCGTCAACGGGTACTATATCATCAAGCCGGAGCATCCAAAGGCTTTACATGAAACGATTTATGAAAAGACCAAGGCTGTTATCGAGGAGGACGGAAACCCAGGCAATAATCTTCTCCCGCGCATTCCCGAAATTCAAAAAATATATGATCATCCGGCTGTTGTAGGCGCGTTGACCAGCATACTGGGACCTACCTATGTCATGCACGCCCATCGTCATCCTCATGTAAATGCGCCGCAAAGCCGAGGCGGCGGTTGGCATAAGGATAGCTACTGGGGATATAGAAAGGTACGCGACCATCATCCCAGATGGATCATGGCCATGTATTATCCTCAGGATACGCCTATTGAGATCGGTCCGACCGGTATCATTCCCGGCAGCCAGTATTTTGAAACAAGAGTGGATTCACTGGATATTGACCCTCAAGGACGGTCATTAGATCCCGAGGGTATTGGATTGCCGGGCTGTGGGGAAGCTGGTACCGTCATTATCATTCACTTTGATTTATACCATAGAGCGTTTCCAAATCAGACGGATCAGCAACGGTACATGATGAAATTTCAGTTCACACGAATGGATGAACCGGCAAAGCCGCATTGGAATAATCAGCGTGGAAATATTGCATTGAATGGGTTGTCAAACCATCCCAGAGCCACGCAGTGGGCGAATATGTGGGATTGGCTCGCAGGAGATAAATATATTGTCTCCTCCGATTTCGCATCAGAATCGACAGAAAATCTGGCCGGAGATCTGAAAGATGAATCTGAAGAAAAACGGATGCATGCCGCATATACCCTGGCAACGCGAGGAGAGGAGGCCCTGCCATTCCTCATCGACGCCTTGCAGGATGAAAAGGACGAAGTAAAACGCGAGGCAGGATACGGTTTAGCCGCCCTTGGCCCGGTGGCCTTACCCCGTCTTTTGAAATTGCTCAACCACGAGCATGATCTTGTACGCGGCTATGCCGTATACGCTATGGGCGACATGGGGCGGGCTGCGTCATCTTCTGTGGGGAAACTCATACGTCTCATTGATGACCCGTCACCGGTTGTTCGACAAAATGTGTCGGATGCTCTGGGACAAATCAAAAATGATCCAGAAGCAGCTGTGGGGGCGCTGATCAAGATGATGAAGGATGAAGATGTACAGGTTCGGTATAATACAGCATACGCCCTGGGTAAATTCGGCGCAGACGGCCAGGCTGCCATACCGGTGCTTGCAGACGCCTTTTATGATGAGAATAGATATGTACAGGGTCATGCGGCCATCGCCCTCGAACAAATAGGAACGCCCGAAGCGTTGCAGGTACTCCTGCATCAACTCCAGGCGGTACGATGGTGTCCTGAGACAACAAAAAAGAGTACGTTTTAGAAGCTTCGTAGCATCACTGTTTTTCCACGACTATACGAAATCCGATATTGACCCGGGATTCGTCCGGGCGGTTCATATTCCGGTAGGATACTCTGCATAGCTGGGAGCTATCATACCATGAGCCGCCGCGAAGGATGCGCGCCTCGCCGCCCAGGGGGCCTGTGGGATTTGTCCCCCGGCTGTTGCTGTAATATTCCTTGGCATACCAGTCCTGACACCATTCCCATACATTGCCGGATAGATCATAAAGACCGAGTATATTTTTGAGGCAAAACTGGCGACGGGACTGGATGGCTCCCATCTATCTCTGCCCATGGTACCGAGAATATTGGCATCGTTAGAGGATAAATCAGCGCCGGTTGCAAATTTCATATTACGTCCGCCGTTTCTGGCTGCATACTCCCATTCCGCTTCTGTGGGAAGCCGTCCCCTCACCCACCGGCCAAAGGCCCGAGCGCCGAACCAGGTCACCTCTACTACGGGATTGTTTTCAAACCCTGCCCTGCCGACAAAAAATCCGTCTTTAATGACAATCTGACAATCCTCATCGTTAATATCGAGCCAGGTAGCCGCCCCTTCAAACTGGTTTCCCCGGGCGTTCAGGAAGGTGGCATACTGTTGATTGGTTATTTCCGTGGTCGTCATCCAGAAATCAAATACGGTGATCGCATGAACAGGCTTCTCATCGCCGTCGCCCCAGGTATCTCCCATATTGAACGTACTGCCCGGTACGAGTTTCATACTGATTTCCTGACCATCCGGTAATTTTACAATCTGCAGTTGTGCGTTTGAGGCGATCAGACTCGGTGCCGGGCCCATGATTCGCGCCCACCATCCGCGTGCTTCCCTATCTTCCGGGTCCCAATCCAGGATATTCTTAACATAAACTTCAGCCTCATCAAGCCCATTCTTTTCCATCAGGATACGGGCATTGTCTCGCCAGCCGTCCAATCCATCAGGTACGCCGCCGGTCCATTCTTCAGACTGCTGGGCGCTACTCACACTTTCGACCAGAGGCAGACTGAAGAGGATGGCAATAAGGTTAATTATGACCAAACGTTTCATCAGGATTTACCCCTCTTTATAGAGCAAACAACAAAATCAGCTCATACTGCGGCCATCATTTTGAAGACGTTTAACAAAGGCCAAAGCACGTTACGCAGCCTGTGCGTAACATCAATCATAAAAGGAAAAACAGGCTTAAAAGGCAATTTGCATTTTGTAGATGGGGTACTGCCGGCTGTCAGGCGTCGGTCATCCTTGACTACCTGATGCCGCGGTTATAGTCGAATCTCGGTTGGGCGCCAGGTGCTTCGACTATTTTGAACTCCCTCGGTGATTCTTCCCAGGCAGATTGACACTCAAAACCCCAGAGCCGGCGCAGCAACGGCGTGGCCTTCTCTACCAGTTCTTTCGCAATCGAGCGTGTGTGATCGCAAAACGGACTGGTGGTGCTACGGCAGCAGAACCCCTGAACCGCATAACGGATCTCGCCTGTGGTATTGGCGCCACCCCCGTGAATCATGCGATTGTCGTAGATCAACACGGCGCCTGGATCGCACAGGAACAGGCGTTCCTCCTCGACAGGAACCGTCGCCGAATCAATATCCCTGAGATGCGATCCGGGCACAAGACGCGTTGCCCCGTTTTCGGCCGTGAATGCAGACAGCGCCATCAAAGACTGTGCCGCCAGAGGAAGTACCATGTGAGCATTGTACGGGGGATTAGGCACAAAGGGTCCGCCATCGCGGTGTAGTCCCTGGGCTGCCATACCGGGTGAGGGCGAACGCGCGCCCATGTCCGAGAGAATATAATCCGAACCCAACAGGTGTGCCATACAGGCGACCAGCCTGGGTAACTGAATAATCTCCCGAAAGATCCCCGCCCGTGCCGTCAGGTTATGGGTTCTCAGCGAACCGGGTTCATGGGCCGAAACTTGCGATTCCTGGTAGCTTCCTCTAAGCGCCTCAATGGCTTTCTCCACCTGTTGGGACGTCAGCAAGTCCTCCAGCACCGTGTAGCCCTGTTCATCGAGTTCGCGGAAAGGGGTCTCCATATGGTCTCCTCATTCATTCCACCTGATTCTGGTCCTGAAGCCGCCTCAGTTCGAGGACCTCTGAATCGGGGATTTCCACGTCATCGAAAGTTACCATGCCATCTTCGGGGATATCGCGTGTTACTATGGCGCCTTGAGAAAGCCCTACAGGCAGTAAATGTTCTTCTCTGGCTACCTCTGCCTTTTCAAGCAGACCGTACACACAGTATCCCCCCTCGCCATCGAGGACCGTACCGGACGGCAGGGGTTTCTTGGCCGCAGACACCACCTCGGCGACTTGACCGATAGGGGTACCACAAGTCTCACCGTTCAGCATCATTCGGGCCACACTAATGGGCATCTCATGACCAATCCAATGCTGCGGTCTGTAGATCATACCGTAGCCGCTGCGTTTTCCCATGATCATACCGATGATCTCGCCATATGAACCGAGGGATTCGGCGGCAAAGGAGGTCTGTAAATCGACGACGCAGTATAACCCGCCGCGGAGATTTCGTTCGAAGCCCATGTCGTTTGAGTCGATGGCACTGACCGCATCGACAATACCTTCCTTCTCGAGAATCCCCCCCTTATCCCGATGACAGAGCGTATCAGGAATGTCCCTGAGATCAGAAGCCGGAAAATGCATACCACGCACGTCGGGTACCAGACCAGTCATATTCGCGAGGGCTGCCATCTCGATAGCGTGTTTCGTGCCGTCGAGGAATGAGCCGAACATCTGGGCGTTATAATCTTTACCCGTAAATCCGTACATTTTGGGTACATCATCGGGCGTCATTTTTCTAAACGTGGTTTTGAAACGCGTCCCCTTACCTGCGGCAACCACCCTGAAACCAAGGGTACGCGCCCAGTCCCAAAGCTCGAAAGCGAGCGCCGGTTCATCGCCATAGGCCGCCCCATAGAGAACGCCTGCATCATCTGCGAGCTTTTTTAATTGATACCCGACGACCACGTCCGCCTCCACCGTAACCATGACCACATGCTTGCCCTGCGTAATCGCGTAACGAGCATGCGATGCGCCTGCTTCGACATGGCCCGTCGCTTCGATAACGATGTCGATGCCACTGGACATCATAGCCCGGGCGCTTGTAGTAACGGCGGGATGTCCTGAGGCAATGGCATCATCAATGGCGTTCGGGGTTTCAGCGGTTATGACCTGATTGCTTGCAATACCACCGTGGCCGTATGCTCGAAGGGCCTTCTCTTTGTCAAGTTCAGCAATCACAGCCACGCGCATGCCGTTAACATGTGTCATCTGGGATACAATCTGCGTGCCAAAGGTTCCAGCGGCGATCAATCCAACCTGAATGGTATCCCCGGCCGCTTCGAGATCCTGTAATTTATGATACAGCATGATCAGATGACCCCGGTCGCAAAGCGAAATGCATCTTCAAACCCTCTCTATGCCCCATTGCCCCCTCATTTCCTCTGTCTCTCTCGCCAGACCACTTCCATAGGATCGGGCAGCGCATAGGGTTTAACCCGTTGTTCGTGGAGCCATTCTGTCAGGTAATGGTCCATAGCTTGCAAAGTATTCGGTTCTTCATCCCTGATATTATGAGTCTGGTACGGATCATTGCTCATATTGTAGAGCTCCACCGGATCGAAACTATAGCCGAAATCATCATAGGTCCGCACCAGCAGATGATCCGGTGTTCGAACGGCTCTCTGCAAGGTATACAGCCCATGTCCCCAGACTAAATAATCATGAAGATGGCATGATCCGGTTCGTAAGCCTTCTGCAAAAGAACGCCCGTCATAGTATTCCGGCACTTCACCACCGGTCATTTCAATGAGGGTCGCGCTGAAATCTACGTTATATAAATAGTCGCTGCAGGATAAACCTTTCGGTGTGACACCGGGCCATTTGATAATCAGGGGAACACGATTTATACATTCATCCGCACAAACATGATCGCCATAGACCCCATGCTCGCCCATGGCCTCGCCATGATCCGCCGAGATGATAATGGCCGTATCATCAAGATCGCCTAAAGCGTCAAGAACCTGCTGAACATGATAGTCGGTATAGGCAATCTCGGCATCATAGCCATTTACCATATGGCGCAGGTGGTCTCTGTTTTGAATGGTATCAGGCATGTTGGGCGTAGGACTGGGGCGGTTATTGGGAAAGAGGTTCGCGGCGGTGAACCAGCCGTTAATAGACTGTTGATCTTGAATGGCCGCCTCATCAGGCCAGTCCATCGGTAACGGATGGGCATCCATCTTATCGTACCAGGATCGGGGGACGTCATACACCCGATGCGGGTCCCAGTAATTGATATACAGAAAGTAATCATCCCGGTCGGCGTTCTTGTTCACCCATCGTAATACAGCCTCATTAACCTCTTCCGCCGATTCAGAACCGGTTTTTAAATTCGGAGAATGAAATTCCGACCAGCCCAGGCCGAACCAGGTCGCGCAATGCCGGGTAGCGAAATTGGAAAAGCAGATGGAATCATACCCATTCTGACGAAGTTTTCTCTGGACCAATTGATTTCGTTCGTCCGGTCCACCGTAAAGTTGTTCGATTATCTGGAGCCTGGAGGCCGGTCCGCCGTGGGTGACCACACCATTATTAATGCCGTAGCGCCCGGTTATCCATCCGCTTCTCGAGGGCAGGCAGGGGGAATCCGCACAATAATAATGATCGAACCGCATCCCTTCAGCCGCTATGCGATCTATCGTCGGTGAAGTAGGTCGATCATATCCGTAGCATCCGAGGTGATCCGGCCGTAAACTATCGATATCAAAGTATATTATTCGCACCGATCCCCCCGATGTGTGTTGTCGTCGATCGTCCGTTAGCCTGATGCCGTCGCCGTTTCCAGACCGGTGGCTTTTTCGATGATGGCGATCATCTTATCGCCGTGTTTATGGCGACCGGCGGCTTCAAGCAGGGCATCGAGAGGCAGCAGCCCGTTGTCCTGCAAATAGGAGGCGATGGCGGCAAGGGCAGCCCCTTTGGCCCCGCCGATCTTCCTGAAATTCTGCGTGACTAATAGGGGATGATCCTCTATACCCAATTTTGAATCGGCGATGATCAGGGTGTGTGGGCCGATACGACTCTTAACCTTGTCGAGGCCATCCTGTGAAATAATGATCATGACATCCGGGGATTCAATGCCGGTATAGTCAATATCTTCTCTTGAAAGGATCACTTCCGCCACGGAGAATCCCGTTCCGATGGTGATGGGATAATCTCCTTTTTTTGTTGATGACAGACCGGCCGTGATAGCAGCGGTAGCCAGCAGGTCTCCTGCAGATTGAATCGCCTCCCCGGCTGATCCGGCGATAATCACTTCCAGCCTCGTGTCAAGCGCAGCTTCACAGGTTTTTTCTATCGCTTTGTAGGATTCAAACAGCGAAGGCCCCTCTTCTCGAATGAGTACATTGGGAGATCGATCGTTGCGGGATATTTCAACGCCGTAATCGGATACCTCGTGAAGTTCTTTGACTTTTCTCATCGCATAAGCAGGACACATTTCGACCACCTCTATAAGGCAAAAACCCGGGGTATCCAAGGCTTCCTTCCACAGGTCGATACTATCTCCTCCTATAAACGCCCTGGCAGAAAACGCGGCGCCGGCGTTATGGGCTAGAGTGCAGATATCATAGGCCGGTACCGCCTCTTCCGGCATGGACGGGTTCTTGAATCCCGTCGACGACAGCCCGCTGACCTGGCCGCCTGTCATGCCGTACACCATATTATTCTGGACGACCAGGGTCATATTCAGATTATGCCGTGCAGCCTCCAACAGGTGCTGCAATCCGATGGTTGCTCCGCCATCTCCCTGGAGGGCGATCACTTTTTTACCCGGTGATTCCAATCCCATACAGATGCCCATGGCCAGAACCGCTGCCCGGCCATGCAGACCATGCAGGGTGTGGCAATTTAAGAGGGGGTCTACAAGCCCGGTGCATCCGATGTCGCTCACGACGATTACATCAAGCGGATCCACGCCAAGCTCGGCCAGGGCTTTGCTCATATTTTTATTGGCCACGGTATGGCCGCAACCGGGACAATAAGGTGCTTTTATATCATTTAAGATGGTTGCTTGCATGCTTCGACTCCCTCTATGATTTCCAACGGCGTAATCATATTTCCGATTTTATTGATACGCTGAATCCGTTCGCTTTTCTGTTGTCCGAAAAGGAGTTCCCTCAGTAAACCGGGTAAATTTTCTTCTACGATGAGGATACGAGGGTATCGGTCTAATATCTCGAAAATTTCTGAAGGAACCGGCAACATGGTTTTCATCACCAGCAAGGATATCATCTCTCCCTGTGTTCTCAGGACCCGGACCGCATCCCTGGCGGCCTCTGCCGATATGCCATAGGTGAGAATGACGGTGTCGGCTGCCTTATCCTCATCGTGTTCGTAAAAGGTGTATTCATCCAATCGTTGTTCAATCTTATCTTTTAATCGGGCGGTATTTTCCAGGGCCTCCGGACTATTTTTCTGGGTGGCTCCTGTCGTATCATGTGTGGACGCGTTACTTCGGACCTGATGCCGATCGTTTCCTACCGGGAGGAAGTCCGGGACCATATTCCCGTTAACAGCATAGGGTTGATATTCATCGGCGCCATGGTACAATGATCGCTCCGCACGCGGGACCTCGGATAATTTTGAGATGTCCATATTCTTGTTCGTCATGATCATTTCTTTAGAGGTCAGAAGGATCACAGGCGTACGGAGGTTGGTTGACGTTTTTACCGCTGCCGCCGCCATGTCCCAGCAGTCCGTTAAGTTGGATGGGCACAGCACAGGCAGTGGGTATCCCCCTGAGATACACCCTCTTAAAAGGAGCAGATCCCCCTGTCCACCCGTGGTGGCGGACCCGGTGCTGGGACCAAGGCGCTGCGCCAGGATGATGACCATAGGCAATTCCATCATAAAAGACATATTGAGTGACTCGATCATCAGGGCAAATCCAGGAAACGCGGAAGCCGTCACCGGGAAATTTCCTGTTGATGAAAAGCCGGCCGACCATTGCAGGGCGGTGATCTCATCCGGCGCCTCCAACGCAATGGGAATACGACGTTTAGCCCCATCGAAAAGTCGGTTGACCGGTGTGATCGGATATCCGATATAGGCATCTGCGCCGGCTCTGGCCATGGCCTCGATTATAAGTAGAGACCCATCAATAAAGATCATGTTACTGGTTGATTTTGTCATATATTATCTCCCTACCGTAATATCAAGAACACAATATAAAAACAAAAAGGGCGAATGAATACACGAATTCATTCGCCCTTTTCGCTTCCTTTCCCTCTATTAAGGGATTCAACAACTATTTCCGCAACATCTTTAACATGCATCGGATTGCCTGCCCGGGTGTTGGCATCATTCATCATACGGGCGCAAAACGGACACCCGACGGCCAGCGTTTCGGCACCGGTGTTTTTGGCTTCCTCAAAACGATGGTCGCTGACGGCCTGATCACCTTCCTCCTCCTCTTTCCATACCTGGGCGCCGCCCGCACCGCAACAAAAAGCATTTCGCTTATTACGCGCCATCTCAACCAAGGATAATCCACTATCGGCCAACGCGTTTCTCGGCGCCTGATATTCCCCATTATGCCTGCCCAGATAACAGGGATCGTGAAAGGTGACCTGCGTTTGTTGATCGGTTGCCGTGTTCAACTTTCCATCGGCCGTCAATGATTCGATCATTTGCGTATGGTGCATCACGGTATAATGCCCGCCATACGCCGAATATTCTTTACCGAGGGTATGCAAGCAGTGGGGACAACCCGTGACGATTTTTTTCTTGTCTGCTCCGACACGGTTTAACGTATCGATATTCCCTTTAGCCATTTCCGAAAATAAATATTCATTGCCGGATCGGCGGGCCATATCTCCCGTACAGGTTTCGCTGTTTCCCAGCACGGCGAAGTTAACGCCGGATGCATGAAGAATAGTGGCTATGGCCCGGGCGGTTTTCTGAGTATTTGGATCATAAGCGCCTGCACAACCTACCCAGTACAACACCTCATAATTCGGATTTTCTTCCGCCGTAGGCACGGGAAAATCGAGGGATTGGGTCCAGTCCAGACGGTCACCTGACATTTGCCAGGGGTTCCCATTTCGTTCAATTCCTGTAAAGGCGCCCTTCAGCTCCTTCGGGAAGACGCTGTTCATGAGTACCTGATCCTGACGAATGCCTAAAATGTCGAACATGGGTTCGTTGCCCACGGGACATATATCGACACAAGCGCCGCAGGATGTACAGGCCCATAACGCGCTTTCACTGATTGCATACGACAAAAGCGGCACGTCTTCATATTCGCCGGAGGCCATGGCCTCCATATTTTCTCTGATATGATACCGTTTATTGATTTCCAGGGCGGCAGGTGAAAGTTCTTTACCGGTGACATAGGCCGGACAGGCATCCTGACAACGGTTGCACATGATACAGGCAAAAGCATCGACAAGGTGTGTTTGATTTAAATCCTTCAATTGTGATATACCGAACTGCTCGATCGTTTCATCTTCAAAATCAATCGCATCCATAGCACCGAGGCTGGTTCGCTCCGGTCGGGTTGCCAGATTAAACGGCCCCATGAATAAATGGGCATGTTTGGTGTAAGGAAAATAGGGGAGAAACGCCAGAATCAAGCCGATAGCCAACCACCAGGATATATGCTCACCAATGGTAAGAATTGAAGGAGGTAAAGCCGTCCAGAGTTGGGCCAATAAACCGGCGAATGGCTGCCAGGTTTCCCCTACTGTCAGCGCTACCTGAAACGATGCCCCCAGAAGGCGAAAGCCGACATGTCCCAGAATAAATAAACCGACGATGAGCGAGTCTCTGGAAATCCCTTTAATCGCATCGGGATGTATTTTTACATTGTCTCGAACACTAAGCGCCGGCGATTTGCTCAAAAAGCGGCGGATTAAGAAGAAGATCATCCCGATGAGGGCCGTCATACTCGTCACATCAACCAAAAAACGATACACGTGGCCTGCAAAACTTGACTCCAGGAAATGATATCCGTTGATCATCCCTTCGAGTACATCAACCACATTAACCAGAAGATAGATGATAAAGCCCCAGGCCAGAAAGGAATGAATAAACGATACCACCGGTCGATTCCGAATCATATTGTTCTGGCTGAGGAGCATTTTAAAACCAATGCCGCATCGATGTAAAAACCGATCCGTCGGCAGTTGACCGGTTCCCATCCTTATAATGGACGCCATTTGCTTAAATGTTATAGACGCATAGTATAAGGAAACGATGACGGCGAAGATAAAAGCCACTTTTTCAATGGGAGTCAGCATGGGGAAGTTGGTGATTTAGTGATTGGTGATTGTAAAGCAAGTGAGATACAAGAGACAGGGTTTAGCTATCTATCCCTTTTTATGTAACCGCAGATTGGAATGATGTTGTCATGCCCGAAGGCCTTAATCGGGCATGGCCGTGCTACGACCTGCACCAGATCCATTATTTGAAAGTGTAAAATAGCTAAGTACAGTAATCTGATGTTACGCGGCCAACTGCGTATCATCAGTGATTTAATCGGGATTTCACTTCTTCAACCAGAGCGGGCAGGTATTCAAAAAGATCGCCTACGATGCCGTACCGGGCGTATTTAAATAAGGGAACATCCCCATCTTTGTTGATAGCGACGATGACCTTGGCATTTTTCATACCGGCAAGATGCTGGATAGCGCCGGATATGCCACAGGCGATATACAAATCAGGTTGGACTGTTTTACCGGTCTGCCCTACCTGATGAGGATATGGTATCCAACCCGCATCAACGGCCGCCCGGCTTGCCCCAAGGGCGCCACCCAGGGCTTCAGCAAGCTCTATAACGGGTTTAAATCCTTCCGGTCCACCCACCCCGCGACCACCGGAGACAATAATATTGGCATCTGTAAGACTGACTTTCCCCGCAGCCGTTTCGACCGATTCAATTTTAGTTAAAATGTCCTCTTCCGTCATGGAGACCGGGATGGATGATACTTCCACACTTCGGTTGGTATCCTGATCTACCGGAGGGAATACATTTCGTCGAATGGTCATCATTGAAGAACCGGACTGTTTAAATCTGACGGTGGCAATAAGATTCCCGATCAAGGCAGGTCTGGTCGCTACGATCTGTCCGGAATCCACAGACAAGTCCGTGCAATCTGATGCAAGGCCGACCTGTAATCTTGCTGCGACATAAGCTGAAAGTTCCAGGCCCGACGTACTCGCCCCCATGATGATTGCGACAGGCGTTTCATTCAGGGCGAGTTGCGTTAAGACCGCAGCATAGGGTTCAAGCCGAAACCTGTTGAGCGAAGAATCATCGGCGCTCAATACTCTGTCCGCCCCATAATGGGCCGCCTTGTGCGACAGGTCGTCGATGTGCTCACCCATAACGAGTGCGACCATCTCTCCACCCAATGCGTTTGCCAAAGTTCTGGCAGCCGTCATCGCTTGCCATGAGATGGGGTCTGCTTCCCCTTCATTCTGTTCTATCCAGACAAAAACATCGTTCGACATGCTCATATCACCTTTTCTTCCAGCAATCTATCTATCAACTTTTTGGCCGCTTCTGCGGGCGGCCCCTCGATTATCTCCACTTGCGCTTCCCGGACAGTCGGCAGTTCCACTTGCCAGGTCACACGCGATCCAGCCAGCCCGACCTCACTTGCGTCAAGCCCCAGGTCGGTAAGATTCCAAACAGGTACCTCCGCCCGGGCGGCTTTCCGAATACCGATCAAACTCGGGTACCTGGGTTCATTGATCTCTTTTACTACGGTGATCATGGCAGGGAGGGTACTGGTCACCGTTTCTCTGGCTTTTTCGAGAAGCCGAACCGCTTTTATCGTCTTCGCATCGGGATTGACTTCAATAAGGTCTGCCACATAGGAGATTTGAGGGATATCCAGCAAGGCGGCCACCTGCACAGCGGTGGCAGACATATTACCGTCTATAGCGGCTCGTCCGCCGATGAGGATATCAAAATCACCTGTTTTCCGGATGGCAGCCACCAGGATATGTGCTGTCGCCAGGCTATCTGATCCCTCCATGGCCGGATCAGAGATGAGAACAGCTTCGTCAACGCCCATGGCCAGGGCCGTTTTAAGCGCATCTTTTGCTTCCTCTTTCCCCATACACAGGACGGTCACCTTCCCATCGTGTGTCTCTCTCATTTGAATAGCGGTTTCAATGGCATATTCGTCCCATGGATTTACAATACGCGGTCCGCCATATTCGGATAACTTGAATCCGTCTACCGTACCGGATAACTGGGCGGTGTCCGGTGTTTGTTTCATGAGTACAATGATGTTCATATTTACCCTCTTCAGCTCTGCCAGATATCGGGATCATAGGCGGGCATCGGACACCTGAGCGGTTTGTCGACCCGGTTTCCCAGAACATAATCAGCCTGTAGAAGCTGATGTATCTGTGAGGTGCCCTCATAAATAACGGCGCTTTTGCTGTTACGCAGATGTCGTTCTACGTCATATTCATCTGAAAAGCCATAGGCGCCGTGAACCTGAACAGCATCACTGGCTGTAGCAAACGCCGCTTCCGTGCAGAACCACTTGGCCATGCTGGTTTCGCGGGTGTTTCGTACGCCTTTGTTTTTTAACCAACCCACCCGCCTGACCTGTAACTCACCCAGATCAATGCGTTGTTTCATCTGTGCGATCATTTGTTTCACCAACTGATGGTCTGCAATCGGGTGACCAAAGGTGACCCGCTGTTTGGCGTAATCGATAGAGGCTTTCAGGCAATATTTCATCAAGCCGACCGCTCCGGCAGCTACCGTATAGCGGGCATTGTCCAGACAGCTCATCGCAATTTTGAACCCTTCTCCTTCTTCTCCAAGTCGATGGGATTCAGGGACCGGCACGTTATCCATATTGATCCAACCGGTGTTGCTGGCTTTAACGCCCATTTTACCTTTGATTGTTCCCGTAGTCAACCCATCCCAACCTCGCTCCAGCAGGAAGGCGGTCAAACCCCGTGTCCCTGCATCCGGCTGGGTTTTGGCAAACACCAGAAACCGATCAGCTACATCGGACAGGGTAATCCACATTTTTTCGCCGCTGACCAGATAATGGTCCCCTTCTTTCCGGGCGCGACTCTCCATGGCGGCGACATCCGATCCGGCGCCCGGTTCGGTCAATCCGAAACAGCCGATATGCTCACCTACAGCGAGAGCTGGAAGAAATCGGTCTTTTTGCTCATCTGTACCCCATTGGAAGATTGGGAGGGCATGTAATCCCAGATGTACGGCAATGGTTTCCCGTACGGAAGAATCCGCCCACTCCATGCCTTCAGAGAGGATGCCCAGGGAGATAAAGTCCATCCCTGCGCCGTCGTATTTTACCGGTAGACAGATTCCCAGAAATCCCTGGGCGGCCATTTTCGGCAATAATTCATGGGGGAAGGTGCCATCGCGGTCGTGTTCTTTGATGATGGGAAGGATTTCATTTCGTGCAAAATCATACACCATCTTCTCGATCATCTTATGCTCTTCGGAAAGCTCGAAATCCATGGTTGGTTCTCTTTCTGTAATACAGGTTTATTAATTGAGTAATCTGGATGATATGCATCTGGATTTTGCAAGCTATATCTTAATTCAGATGGGGCATGTTGTCAAGCACCTTCGTAGTTTCATTACCCGATGGTTTCAGCCGCTTTGACCGATTTGGTGAAGTCGCGGGTAACAGGGTTGGACGGCCTGGTTACGGGGATGGTTTTCATGACTTCAAAGAATCGATCTACGTCCGCATCCGTATTGTAAAAATGGGTGGACACCCTTGCGCGGCCTACCCCGCCGTAGGCGCCAAAAATAAGGACATTTTCTGCAGCCAGTGCGTGAGTGACCGCATCCACATCTTCTGCCATGAAACAGACATTGCCGGCTCTCTCTTCGGGGGCGCCGGGCGTGATCACTTCCCAGCCCATTTCGGTTAACCCTTCCCAGATGCGACGACTTAAACGAAGGACATGGGCCTCAATATTCGGAATACCGATTTTATGTAACTCATCCAGGGCGTTATCGAGAATATACACCCCGATAAAAGTCTCGTTCCCCGGAGTAAAGCGGCTGGCATCCTTTCGGGGAATAAAGGATGAGGGATCTTTGGCATCGGGCATTAGAGCGGGGGTGTGCCAGCCGATAAACGGGGGTTGTAAATCAGGCAGCCGCTCACGATTCCAATAAAAGATCCCCACGCCGTGTACGCCCATAAGCCATTTATAGCAACTCGATACCACGATGTCCGCGTATTCGGCTTCAACAGGCACCACGCCGGCAGCATGGGTGACATCCAGGCTTAACAGGGCGCCATGACTATGAACCATATCGGAAAGCTCTTTCAACGGCAGCCGTTGTCCGGTGAAATAACTGACATGGCTCAAGGCGACGAGCCGCGTCCGGTCGTCCATCGCCTCGGAAAGCGCATCAAGTTCGGTTCTCCAATCCTTGTTTCTTACAATTCTGAGTTCAACGCCACGGTCTTTCAGACGGGTCCAGGGCAAGACATCCGACGGGAATTCTACATCTGCAACAACGATATTATCACCGGGCTTCCAATCCAGCGCATGGACCAGCAGATTGATGCCTTCAGAAGTAGATGATAAAAAAGCGATGTCATCCGCCTTCACTTGAAATAAATCCGCCACTTTTTCTTTACAACGATAAGAAACGGCTTCAAACTTTCCTCGACCCTCTTCACCGAGAAGTTTATCTCTGAAAAAACGATCAACGCTATCCAGGTGGCTTTTAAACATGGGGGTCTCGCCGCCTGCACATAAATGGGTGATGCCCTCCAGGCCGATGAATTCAGATGGGTTGATAAGCATGGGAAACTCCAGAGTGATTTGGTGATTTGGTGATTTGGTGATTGATGCCGCTCCGTTTCGCTCGCGGTTCGGGGTTTGTTGATTTGTTTTTCAATCACCCAATCGCCCAATCACCAATTTTCTTTTGTTACCCGTTGGCGAATATCTTTCGATCTCTGTTTGCAACGGGAATATCGACTTTCTGATCTGACAGGACGCTTTCTATGGAAGCGAAGCTGATTTCGTGGACGGCTTTAAAATGATCGTTGGTACAATGTGGTATTGGCCCTCCATCCAGGTGGCCGGCGATCTGACCGTAGGCGACGGTGAAAACACTGCGGTCTTCGGGCATGCCGTATTGAGATAAATCAATAGGTGTTTTATCCTCATCACAGGCGAAAGGCGGCAGGTACATGCCAGCTCTGACCAGGCCCTTAGTTCCCAGCACCTCACAGCAGAAACCCCCGTTAGCCCCGTCCGCGCCCACATGGATGCCTTTAATGCCCTTGTCGAATGCTATTAAAACGCCCTCGACTACCGGCTCCCCTTCATATCCCGTCGGTACGGTTTCATCAGGGCGGTAATGTCCCTGGGCCATAACGGATTTGGGATTATAGCCTGCAAACTGACAGATCAAATCGGTCGTATGGCTGGCGAAGGACAGGAAGGTCCCGCCGACATATCCGATGACAGTATGGACGTCACCGATGAGCTGCTCCTGCTGAACCAGTTCCTGGAGTCTCATTACATGAGGGGACCAGTGACGGGAGTAAGACACGGTGATAGGAATTTGCTTAGCACCGGCTGATTTGATCAGATCGTCCATCTCCTGAAGAGAGCAGGTAGGCGGCTTTTCAAGGAAAATAGCTTTAGGGCCGGCTTTAATCACTTCCATCGTGACTTGATGGTGCATAGGGCCCCGCACGCAAACCGCCACAATATCCAGGGACATTTTATCGAGCATCGCGGCTGCGCTGTCAAAATAGGTTAGCCCAGGAAATCGATCACCCCATTTGTCTTTGAACAGATTCCGACGCTCCGGATCGAGATCAGCTACGGCAGCTAAACGGACCCGGTCACTATACAGAATGCCGCCGGTGTGGCAATAGGATAACGGATCGTCGGGATCTCCGTATCCTTCCGATATGCTCCCGATGCCGATGATGCCTACGTTGTACATAGGGTGTGTTCCGGTTGGTGGTTGATGAAGCTACAAAGTTCGTTTGTCACCGATTATCTTCTACATCTCCTGTCGCCGCCCATTCACAGCCTCGGATAAAGCTTGTTCTAAAACCTTTATTTTCCAGCGCAGTCAGGTCACCACCGCTCCAGACATGGCCTAACACCTGATGGAATACCCGCCCTTCACCGTATTGGGTGACGACCATCATGGGTTCATCGCCTCCTGTGCCGCCGCTTTCTTCTGATGAAAAGGCCGTGGACAGAACATGATAATCTACATGATGCAGATGGACCAGGCGGTGATATAGTTCGTCGGTCGTACGGAAATCCGACAATCCGCGGGTGATGGGATGCTGATGGTCTGTTATGGTCACCGGAAACTCATGGAATTTACCATGACCGGTCCCCTGTCGCCATAACAGGCCGACCATGCGTTCGTAGGCTTCCCATCCATCAAAAGAATTATCGGCCGCATGGAGTATGACCAGGCCGGTCCCTTGCTCAATAGTCTTTTCAAAATTCACTTTGACTTTATCGGACCACAGCGTACCGTTGTAATCCGAAATAATCAAATCAAATGGATCGAGCGCAGAGGCCTCTGCAAGGGCCAGGTCGGGACTTGTGGTCACATCTACATCAAATCGGCCTGAATTTTGAAGCAGCAGCCAGATGTAGGGGGTTGATCGTTGCCAATCGTGGTTGTTCTGTCCTGAGATGATAAGCGTTTTTATGGGAGACATCGCTTGCTGCCTTTATAATGATAAACACATGAGGATACAGGATGTGCTCAGATAAATAATATCACCTGTGCGTAATATCCGTTAATGATATGAAAAACAAAACTTGTTTACAGGAAGACTTTGAGGTATATAAATGTTATCCCTGAAATGTCAAGAATTTCTACCTGGTACGATCCTCATTCGTCGGTCGCTGTCATTTTTTGAAGCTATTCGGGATTTGGGCGTATGAAAGGTAAATCTTAGTGATACCGAGCCTGTGCGCTCAGTCCGACTCACGTATTGGTGATGGTCAACCGATGGGATTTCCTTCCGATGGTTTCCCCGAACCTCAGGGGCCATATTACTGTGCGGTGGGCTCTCGTTTCACTGCCGGACGGGAAATTGTCGAATTACATCGTGATACCTGTCTTAGCGCTGGTTTGAATATTACCAGCATAAACGCAGAAGTGATGCTCGGGCAGTGGGAATTCCAATGTTCCGGTAAGGGCGCTAAAAGAGCCTGTGATGATCTTATTGTGGCCAGATACTTACTCTACAGGACTTCGGAGGAATTCCGTATCAATGTAAATATCTATCCAAAGCCGATTCAAGGTGACTGGAACGGTTCTGGTATGCACACGAACTTCTCCTATGATTATCTACGTGACATTGTCGGAAAAGAATATGTAGAAGCCCTGTTGGAGGGATTCCGCCCGTTACATGCTGATCACCTTAAAGTTTACGGAGCCTTTAACGAGGAACGGCTCACGGGTGCCCATGAAACGGCATCGTATGACGGATTAGATGCGAGAAGTATACATCGTCAATGGTCAATCGGATGAAGGCTCAGTACATGGTCTATCTCGATGCCATCATCAAGCGCTTTCCAGTACACGGCAAAACCATCGGGCTCCAGAGACCAGTCAACGCGCTGTTCCGGGGTGGCTTCATATAACCAAGACAACCAGTTGATCTGACCCAGATGCAAAAGCAGTTCCCGGCCATCGCTGAGTACGATCGCCAGCGTATCATTATCGAAGTAGATACGTGTCGCGGCTACATGTTGTACTGTTTTATCGTGAGAAGTATTCATACCATGTCTCCAGGAGAAACGCCTGATTTTCACGGGTCACCGTGGAAATGTGGTTCAATTCGGCCTGATTATATCGCCTGTTGTATGCAGCCTCGGCGGGCTGAAGCCAGATTTTAGCCGCCCGCTCTGCCTGTATCACATGCATATGAGGTGGCTCATATTGATCAGATGAATAAAAACGAAACTTTTACCCGTCATTAATCACAGTAGGCTTTACATCTTTCCTGACCTGTACATCAATCTAAGAAGTCTGCTGTTATCATCCAAGATGAAAATGAAACCATCTATGGATCTATAGTCGGGAAATGTGCGCATAACATCGTTTATTGTTCGTGATGGTGAAGGCGTGGGTCGGTAGAGAGCATACCGACGCTGTCGATCGTGGAAAACTGGATCAAAGAATGCGAAGACCGGTAGCGGGTATTTCCAATACATGATCCCGAATAAGGGAGGCATTGATGGTCACCACAGAACATCTAAGCTTTTACAACAAGAATGGCTATGTGATCCTGGAGGATGCCATCCCACCGGAAAAACTATCGTCGGTCCAGCAGGCTTACGAGGACGTGATCTCCCATGCCCTGGACAGGGGGCACGCCGAACGAGACGGCGCAACAGGATTCATGAAACAACATCGCTTCCAGAATCCGCACCATCCCGATCTGGCCCGGAGGGAGCTCATGGACGCCATTTCGGCGGCGCCCTTGATGGCGTTCTGCCATGATCTGGTCGGTTCCCGTCTTGCTTTCTTCGGTGTGGCCGCCTTTGCCATGCAGGCGAATTACGACTATCACGGCAGCTGGCACCGTGATTCCTATGCCGCCTGGGGAAAAGATTCGGAACTGGCAGATCGGCGATTAATGGATTTAGTTGAAGCCATTTTTGGTCCGCATACGCGTATATCATGTACGGACGGCGTCGTGAATTATCCCGCATGCGGTAGAGGTTACTGGCATGCCGATTGGCCGTATCACCAGACCAACACCTCCCACATTCCGGCGCCTTATCCGGATGCGACCATGCACTTATCCACGATCTGGATGTTATCCGATTTTACCCCTGAGACCGAGGGGACCCTGGTCATCCCCGGAAGCCATAAACATCCTCGTAATCCGTCTGCCGGGGACCTCGAAGGCATTGACCGGGATGCGCCCCACCCGAAAGAAATGCATATAACCGGTAAGGCCGGTAGTGTATTTGTTTCTGATAGCCGGCTCTGGCATGCTGTGGCGCCTAATAGCAGTGATGCGCCCCGTGTCGGTATGATTATCCGCTATGCGCCCTGGTGGCTGAATCTCAATCCAACGATGATCGGCACCGAAGAGCATACGATGATGGTGGTGGAAACCGGCGGGAAGAATTATGAACAGATGCCGATCAAACGAGAGGTCTATGAGGCGATGCCCGAGGATGTGAAGCCGTTGTATCGGTATTGGGTGGGGTAGGGAAATGGTGATTTGGTGATTTGGTGATTTGGTGATTGATTCATAGATGGATTTCGCTGCGCTCAATCGAAAGTAAGGAGGGCCTCGTCGAGGCATTATAGAACGCGTTCTGCTTCGCTAGCTGTGCTTTTCGTCGTTTCCCCTTGACGTACCAACAAACGTGTAGTAGGTTCAACCATAAGAAACATGCCCGCACGTCTGCTGTTTATCATCTATTTTTAATCCTGTAATCTGGAGAATAATCCGTCATGGCCGATACGGACAAAACCCTGTTTCTGCTCGATGGCATGGCCCTGGCCTATCGTGGGCATTTTGGTCTGATTCGTAATCCGCGGATGACATCGAGCGGGATAAACGTCTCCCTGGTATTCGCTGTGACCAATACAATTCTTGGTATTCTTAATAAAAACAAACCGACCCATTTCGCGGCGGCTTTCGATACGCCCGAGCCCACCCATCGCCATAAGATGTTCAAGGAATATAAAGCCCACCGCGAGTCCATGCCTGAAGATTTGAGTCTTGCGCTGCCTTATTTATATCGCCTCATCGAAGCCTTCAATATCCCTGTTCTCAAGAATCCGGGCTGGGAGGCGGATGACGTGATCGGCACCCTGGCCAAGCAGGCGGACGAGGCGGGCGTTATGACCTATATGGTCACCCCGGATAAAGATTACGGGCAGTTGGTCTCGAAGCATGTGTTCATGTGCAAACCCGGTAATACCGGTGACAATCTGGAGACCATGGGGGTTCAGGAGATTTGCGAAAAGTGGGGCATCGAGCGGGTTGACCAGGTCATTGATATGCTGGGATTGATGGGCGATGCCAGCGATAATATTCCCGGTGTGCCGGGTATAGGCGAGAAGACGGCGCAGAAACTGATCGCGCAATTTGGCACCATTGAAAACCTGCTGGAACATACGGATCAACTGAAAGGAAAACAGAAGGAAAGAGTAGAAGAGAATAAAGAGCTGGCTTTGCTTTCGAAGGAACTCGTAACGATAGAAACAAATGTGCCACTCGAGATTACCGTGGATGATTTGCAGGTAAAAGACCGTGATGATGAGGCGCTGAAAAAGTTGTTTATCGAACTGGAGTTTAATACCATCGGTAAACGGCTTTTCGGAGATGATTTTTCTGCCGCGCCGCGTCTGGTTGTTCCCGGCCAGGCTGCACAGGGGGATTTATTTTCCACGGATCACCTGAAAACGATCAAAGATGTAAAGCATGATTATCGGTGCGTAGACACCCCGGAAGCACGTCGGGCATTAATTGAGGAGATCGCTGGAAAAAAAGCGTTTTGCTTTGATCTGGAAACGACCGGACTCGATCCGAAAACGTGCGAGATCCTGGGGCTGGCTTTTTCTCTTGCGCCGCACACAGGATATTACGTGACCATGCCTGAAAGCCGGGAAGAGGTGTTGCAGGTCCTGGCTGAATTTCAGCCCATACTGGATGATACGGAAAAAGAGGTGATCGGCCACCATCTCAAGTTCGATTTTTCCGTTCTCCGATGGCATGGCGTGACCGTCAAATGCCGCATTTTCGATACCATGCTGGCCGCGTATTTGACCGTGCCTGATCTTCGGCGTACCATGGATTATCTTGCGCAGGCGTTGCTGAGCTATACGCCGATATCCATTACCAGTCTGATCGGCGAGAAGGGTGAGGATCAAACCACCTTGAAGGAAGCGCCCCTTGAAAAAGTCGTTGAATATGCGGCAGAAGATGCAGACATCACGATCCAGCTCGCTGAGATCCTTCGTCCCAAAATAAAAGAAATGAACCAGGAGACCGTGTTTAATGACATTGAATGTCCACTGATCCCGGTTCTGGTTGAGATGGAATACGCTGGGGTTCGGATGGATTTAGCGCAGATGGAAAATCTGTCTGGTCTTCTTGATGAGGAAATCCGAAAGTCATCGGCACGGATCACCGAACTGGCAGGAGAGCCTGTTGAGCTGAATTCCGCCCGGCAGCTTGGTCATATTCTGTTCGACAAACTGCAATTGGACCCCAATGCCAAACGGACAGCCAAGACCGGGCAATATTCGACCACGGAGGCTATCCTGCGCCGGCTTGCGCCGAAACATGAGATTGTAGAGCAAATCCTCCATTACAGGATGTGTACCAAGCTTAATTCGGTCTATGTCAGTCAGCTTCCCAATTCGGTGTTCAGCGGAACGGGGCATGTACATACCTCTTATGAACAGGCCGTCATTGCGACCGGGCGGATCCAGTCATATGGCCCCAATTTACAGACGATACCGATCCGAACCGAGATGGGACAACAGATCCGTAAAGCGTTTGTCCCGCGTAATGATGATTATCTGTTGCTTGCAGCCGACTATTCTCAGATCGAATTACGCATCGCCGCCGAACTCAGTCAGGATGAAAGCATGATGGCCACCTTCACGGAGAACGAGGATATCCATACCGCCACGGCGATGAAGATTTACGACGTCGACTTTGACGG
The DNA here is from genome assembly GCA_913051705.1 of uncultured bacterium. Classification (GTDB taxonomy): domain Bacteria; phylum JAAXHH01; class JAAXHH01; order JAAXHH01; family JAAXHH01; genus CAJXCW01. The sequence continues at coordinate 754 of CAJXCW010000056.1, read as the reverse complement.
GGTCACCGCGGAGATGAGGCGACGTGCCAAGATGGTCAACTTCGGCATCATCTACGGCATCTCCGCTTTCGGGCTGGGGGATCGTTTAAACTTGCCGAGAAGACAGGCGCAGGAGTTGATCGATGCTTATTTCGAGAAATACCCCGGCACGATTAAATATATGGAAGAGACCGTGAAGTTTGCTGAAGAACACGGGTATGTAGAGACCATGACCGGGCGCCGCCGGTATTTACGGGATATTAATTCACGGAATAAAACGACCAAACGCGGCGAAGAAAGAAATGCCATTAATTCGCGCATCCAGGGTACGGCGGCGGATATGATTAAACTGGCGATGACCAGAATCCACCAGGAGCTGAAACAAAGAGATTGTAAAACCAGAATGCTGTTACAGGTTCATGATGAACTGGTCTTTGATTTACATACATCCGAGGAAGACACCATCCCGCCATTGATAGAAGAATGTATGCGAACGGCGTTGCCCCTGACCGTGCCGATTGAAGTGGAAATCGGGATTGGTAAAAACTGGCTGGAAGCGCATTAACGTGAATGGCATCATTCATGATGGTCCCAAATCTACCCATACGTAACGTCAGCTATTCACTTCTGTACTCTTTTGATATGATGGCTTAATGTGGTGATTTTGTCATGCCCGAAGGCCTTAATCGGGCATCCATATGTCCAACCCCGCAGGGCTCACAGTTTCGCGAAGGGATCTGCCGCCCTGTCATCCCCGCTTAATGCTTGCGGGGAT
>CAJXCW010000055.1 GCA_913051705.1 uncultured bacterium | reverse complement strand
GGTCGTCACCGTAAAAGGGTTGGGAGTTGCCGCATGAAGGCTGAAGGGTGAAGGCAGGGACGCCTCTTTGCCGGTCACAGCCTGTATTACCTGGCCCAGTTGGACGGGTACGATCTGCGCCGGTGAGTTGGCCATCACAACAACTGAATAGCGTTGTAGATGGGCTATACGCCACGCCATCACGCAGAGAAACTGACAGGTGCAACATTGCGTCGTGGCCGACTGGTAGCCCGGTACCGGGTGTCATGCCATAGGCTACGACCCGTAATGTACCGCCTGAGATGTGGCTGTCGATTCCGAGCCCCACAGCATGATCAGAGAGTACGCGCGCGGTGTCGTCCTCCGTATTGGCCAACACGCCGAAACCGGGATTGGAGAGCGTGTCTTCGAGGCCAGCGAACGTGACGGCGCCGGGATTGCCGGGAACCACATAGAACTGCAGACCGGCGATCGGAGAGGTGGTATTGGGATTGGTCCGCGTGACCGGGATGCGAAGCGTATCATCGGGAGCGCCGAGAGCAGTATTAACCGTGACGATCACAGACTGATTAGGTTCCACGACCGTCAGGCACTGGTTCGTCGCCACATCGGTGAGCACCTGAACAATTCCTGAAGGCCAGTGGTGGCACCGATCTCAGGAAACAGGCCAACCCCGTCATTTCTGTAAAGACGATTCACGCCCGATGCAGACGAATTAGTTAGGTAAAGGTCGAGATCGCCATCGCTATCGAAATCCCCCCAGGCGGCGCTATCGTAGCTTCGTCGTTTCCCTACTTCCCAATAACCTGTTCTATCGCCTCACCAGCTTTGCCTTCACCGGTGTATTCAACGCCCAGAAACGCGGCCACCGTCCGGGCGATCTGATTCTGATAATACTGGCCGCCGGTTTTGATCTCACCCATCGGTGTGGTATCCGGCCCTATGACCGCAAACCAGATCTGATCCGATCCATTGATCTCCGTGCCGTGGCTTTTCCAGGCATCTTTCGGCTGCGTCCCGCGGCCATGATCGGTCGTGATAATCAGCGTCGTCGCATTACGGTAGGGCGCGTGCGACTGGACCCAGGTCCAGATATCATTGATGAACGCATCGGTCTGAGCAGCGGAGTTCAGATATTGATCGTATTTTCCATCGTGTGCGAAATCGTCCGTCTCGCCATAGGATATATACAGCAGACGCGGGGCGTATTTTTCGAGGTATTCCATCGCATAATGATGCGTAAACGCGTCGAAGCGCACTGTGGTCCAGGGACTCGGTATCTGAGGCTGGATCTCATTGAGAAACCGTTCGTGGTCCGTCAAGTCGCCCTCGGCAGAACGAAAACCGGCATTGACCGGCACCCCACTGCGCTGTTCGTTAATGATATACGGAAACACGTCCCACGAGGCAAACGCGGCAACCGAATTACGAAATTCAGGTAATCCATTGATGTATTCCAGCACGGTGACATTGGGATTATCGACCTTGTCATTGCTGGTAATCCGATCATCGATGAATCCGGTCAGGATTTCATTATACCCCGGATACGAAAACCAGAAGTTGTTGGTGAGATTGACGAGGCTGCCATGGGCTCGATTGCCGTAAATCCGACCCTCTTCCGCTATAACCGACCAGAAGAACGGCATTAGCCTTATCCGGCGAATCATCGCATCCTCATTCCAGAACCGATGTTTAAGGATATCAGGTTCACCAACAAAATCTTCATCACCAATCAGACTCAAATCCGCCCCGGTAAACAACTCCTGCCACCGCAACCCATCTAAGGTAATCAGAATAACATGTTCCGTCCGTAACGACGGCTGCGCCTGCACCGACCAGGATATCAGGGCTACCAGAATGATGGCTGTTAAATGTTTCATTTAGGTCTCCTCAATAGATTAAAAGGCGCAAAATTCTGCGCCTTTACTTCACCAAATCGCCCCTTCACTAATGCACCATTTTCTACGTCATCATGTCCTGAAACGACTTCTTGAATTTATCCACCTTGGGATCGATCACCATCGTACAATACGGCTGTCTGGGATTGTTGCGATAATAATTCTGGTGATAATCTTCCGCAGGGTAGAATCGGGTAAGCGGAACAACTTCTGTGACGATGGCGTTGTCCCAGAGGTCGGACGCGTCTGCCTGTTTTCTGGAGTGTTCGGCGATCTCCTGCTGCGTTTCATCATGATAAAAAATAATCGACCGGTACTGCGTACCCACATCGGCGCCCTGCCGATTGGGCGTCGTCGGATCGTGCATACGCCAGAATATGTAAAGGATATTATCGTATGAGATCACATCCGGGTCAAACGTAATCTGCATCACTTCCGCATGCCCGGTCGTCCCGCTGCATACCGCCTGATAACTCGGATTATCCACAGAACCGCCTGCGTATCCCGATACCACCAGAGATACCCCTTTTACGTTCTGGTAGATCGCCTCAAGACACCAGAAGCATCCACCGCCCAGCGTTGCTGTTTCGGTTCGTTGTGACATAATTTTCTCCTTTATAAACCCACCTCATCATGTATCGTTTTTCGACACGTTATTGCTGCTTCGTGAGATAAGAATAAAACTGAGTACAAACAGAGGTACGGCGATCACCAAAAAAATATCGACGAGGACCTGATTATCTTCTATCCACCCAACCATAGCAGCCAGCGTCCCGATACCGGCGGCCAGGATACCAGCTGTACTGATAGAAACAATCAGGCTGAATATGACATCTTTTATAATTTTCGGCATAGTCAACGGTCACCACCTATATATTCCAATAGATCCTGTGTAATTGCACCATCCGGGATCTGATCAAATGTATCCTGAACGGCACGCAGCAGTTCAGACGGTTCGAACCGCCGACCGGCACGCACGGTACACACCACCTCGCTGATATCGCCAATTTGTTCCAGCGGATTTCCCCGTATGGCAGCCAGATCGGCCAGCAAGCCCGGTTTTATCATGCCGGTACGTCCATCGATACCCAGTACCTTTGCATTGACGGATGTAGCCGCCCGCAACGCATCCATCGGCGGAATACCGGCATCGACATACATACACAGTTCATCATGCACGCTCATACCCGGTACCAGATGCGGAAACGGCGTATCCGTGCCTAACGCAATGGTAACCCCGCGTTCATAGGCCCGACGAAGAAATCGTTTTAAATGCACCATAGGTCCCTGATGACGCCATCGGTCTTCCGGCGGACCAAAACGGCTGCGGTATCGATCCCAGATATCACGATGGCAGGGATGTGCCCAGACCCGGCGGGCGTCATGATGAAACGACCGATCCAGGATGCGACCAAGGCGATCCCAGACCACGAGGGTCGGATTGATGACCACCTGATGCGCAAGCAGCAGATTGATCATGGCATCGTCTTCTTCCTGAGAGGCTTCCCGCCAGGCGACGTCGCAACCGGACAGATGCTCGAATTCGTCCAGACCGGCACGCACCGCATCCTCAGCCGATGGCGACCCTAAATGGGCGATGACGAATTTACCAGCCTGATGCGCTTCATCAATGCCGGCTTTCAGCAATTCAAGATCCAGACCCGCATACAACTTAATCGCATCGACCCCGGCTGCCGCATGCTTCCTGATGGATGCACGAAGATCGTCAGGATGTGCGTGCGCACGGCCCATATGCGGCCAGAATACGTCAGGGCCGTCATGCAAATGTCCACAGCACATGATGGATGGACCGGCGGACAGGTCACTTGCATGGCGCGTCCGCTGCGCTAAAATCCAGTTCAGGTCGTTGCCCACATCACGGATGGTCGTGACCCCCGCTGCCAGAAAAGCCGGGCCCATGACCGAGCTGTAATGCACATGGGCATCCATAAGCCCCGGTATCAACGTACAGTCAGGCAGGGCAACACGCATCAGGTCTGAGGGCAATTCCTCTACAGGCAATAAGGCGTCAATATCCTGATCCTGAATGACAACAGCCAGTCCGGTCTGTACCGAGTCAGCCTGTCCATCCCAGATTCGGTCGGGAATCAGTGCATAAAACGGGGTCGGCTCCATGTACTCCACACTCTGTACTCAGTACTCTGAGGTGACGCGTCTTTTGTGTCATCTCGGTTAATATTTCCTTGCCTTCTTAGCGCCTGATACGTTTCTTGCTGCATTCATAAGTTTAGACCATATAATACCGATTTTAAATCATAATTGTCAAACGGCAAAGCGAATCAATACCGGAATTTGCTTATATTTTAACCTCGTAGGTTCATGGTGTGCTGTGAACCTGTGTTCTAACCTTCCAACTGCAATTTTATGGATCTTATTCAAATCAGTATACAACGTATTATCGACGGCCAGGGTATTGAAATCGCTCTGACGGGGATGATCACCGTATTTCTGGTCCTGATATTAATCAGTGTATGCATTACCATGCTGCCGAAAACCCTGAACCTTCTGAGTGGTGTTTTCCCGGAAACACCGGTACCGCTACCATCTACACCGGACGCATCGAACGACGATGAGGCCATCGCTGCTGCTGTAGGATATATCCTCCACCTGGAAAGACGGTCGAAATAGTTGGATTAACGACTCATCAACAGCACTGTCGAGAATACCCCATATCTTGGGCTGCGGGGTATCTTCCTGCACGGGATTAAATACATGACCATCCTCTTTGACTTTCTGTCTTCCTCCGGCTTTGCCGCCATGACGCTGGGTAATGCCATAATGATCGTCATTGGAATCGTCATGATCGGCCTAGCTATTACAAAACGCTTTGAGCCGTTGTTACTGGTCCCCATCGGTTTTGGCGCTATCGTGGGTAATGTGCCTTCTCTTGAAGGGGCGGGGCATGGCGTCTACGATGAAGGCAGCGTCCTGTACTACATTTATTTCGGCGTTCGGGAAGGTATATTCCCGCCGCTGGTCTTTTTAGGCATCGGGGCGATGACCGACTTTTCGGCCATGTTGTCGAATCCGAAATTGGTGCTGCTCGGCGCCGCCGCGCAAATCGGTATTTTTCTGACGCTGCTCGGCGCCCTGGCCATAGGTTTTACGCCAGCGGAAGCTGGTGCTGTGGGCATCATCGGCGGGGCGGACGGCCCGACAGCCATATTCCTTTCGTCGAAGCTGGCCCCTCATTTGCTTGGCGCCATAGCCATCGCATCCTATTCGTACATGGCGCTGGTTCCCGTAATACAACCGCCGATTATGCGATTGCTAACGACCCGTGAGGAACGGCTGATCCGCATGCAGCCGCCAAGAGCTGTTTCACAACGGGAAAAAATCATCTTTTCCATCGTCGCTTTTCTCATCGCCGCGATGATTGCGCCGGATTCGATCGTACTGGTCGGCATGCTCTTTTTCGGCAACATGCTTAAAGAAAGCGGAGTGACAGAGCGACTGGCAGAGACCGCTCGAACCTCAATGATAGACATCGTGACTATCCTGCTCGGTTTTTCCGTAGGAGCGAGTACGGAGGCACAGACCTTTCTGACCACGCAGTCTCTGTTCATTTTCGCCCTCGGAGCACTCTCGTTCTGTATCGCCACATCCGGCGGCCTGCTGTTCGCGAAATTCATGAACCTATTCTTGAAGGAAAAAATTAACCCGCTGGTAGGCGCTGCCGGCGTGTCCGCCGTGCCTATGGCCGCCCGGGTAGTTCAAACCGTAGCCCATAAGGAAGATCCGCAGAATTTTCTGTTGTTTCACGCCATGGCCCCGAATGTAGCCGGCGTCATCGGTTCGGCCGTCGGCGCCGGTATCCTGTGGTCGGTTCTGGCGCCGTAGATCATTGTCTGATTTGTTGATTGTCTGATTTTGTCCTTTCAATCAACAAATCAATAAATTCACTATCGAGGTTTGGTTTTGAAGAAAAAAGTCCACTTCATGTGTACCGCATTTCGGGACGGATTCCAATCCGTGTACGGCGCCCGGGTATTCACCCAGGACTTTCTGCCGGCACTGGAAGCCGCCCGTGATGCCGGCATCAATTACTTCGAAGCCGGGGGCGGGGCGATGTTTCAGTCGCCTTATTTTTACTGTAATGAAGATGCATTTGAACGAATGGACACCATCCGTGCAACGGTTGGTCCGGAGGCGAACCTGCAAACTCTGTCGCGCGGTGTCAATGTAGTCGGGCTGGATTCACAGCCCAGCGACATCATCCGTCTCCATGCCGAACTGTTCAAGAAACACGGGATGACCACTATTCGTAATTTCGACGCCCTGAACGACGTCGAAAATCTCATCTACAGCGGCCAATGTATTGTCGATGCCGGTCTCAAACATCAGGTGTGCGTTACCATCATGGAGCTGCCGCCAGGCTGTGAGGGGGGCCATGATGCTGCCTTTTATGTGCAGACATTGAAACAAATTCTCGACGCAGACATCCCGTTCGATTCCGTATGTTTTAAAGACGCCTCAGGCACAGCTATTCCTTCCAAAGTGTATGAGTCCATCAAACTGGCCCGGAAAATGTTACCCGAAGGCACCTGGATTCATTTTCATACCCACGATACCGCCGGTATCGGCGTATCTGCCAATCAGGCCGCTCTCGAAGCCGGCGCCGATGCCATCGACCTGGCGCTGGCCCCTGTCTCCGGTGGTACGTCACAGACCGATGTCCTCGTGATGTGGCATGCCCTGCGCGGGACCGATTTTGATTTGGATATCAACATCACCAGAATCAGGGATGCGGAAGAGGTGCTGAAGGAGAATATGAAGGACTATTTTCTGCCGATGGAGGCCATTGCCGTCGAGCCCATGATTCCCTGGAGCCCCATGCCGGGCGGCGCTCTGACCGCCAATACGCAGATGCTGCGGGATAACGGCATTATGGATAAATATCCGGATATCATTAAGGCCATGAGCGAAGTCGTAGAACGTGGTGGGTTTGGCACGTCCGTAACTCCGGTCTCCCAGTTTTACTTTCAACAGGCGTTCAACAACGTCATGATGGGCCCCTGGAAAAAAATCGCCGACGGCTATGGCCGCATGGTGCTGGGGTATTTCGGAAAAACGCCTGTCCCGCCCGATCCAAAAATCGTCGAGATCGCCTCAGAACAGTTCGGGATACCGCCCAACGATCGTCCTGTTCGGGAACTCGATGACAACGATCCCAAAAAAGGCACGGACGCCGCCCGCACTAAACTGCAGGAAGCCGGACTCGAAGAAACCGATGAAAACATTTTTATCGTGGCCGCCTGCGGTGATAAGGGAATGGCCTTTCTAAAAGGCGAAGGCGAGGTCGGTGTACGGAAAGAGGAACCGGAGAAACAACAACCGCAAGCGACCCCTGAAACCAAACCCGATCAACCCCAGACCTATCAGGTGTCGGTTAATGGCAAAAGCTACAACATGACGATCGACGGTGATACGGCCACCGTAAATGGGAAAGTCTACAATATCGGTGTAAAGGTCGCAGAGAACGAACGTAAAACGGTCAGCGACAGCAACGGCGCACCCGGTACACCGGTTACGGCACAGATCCCGGGCAAGGTCATCTCTGTAGTCGCCCAATCAGGTCAGACCGTACAGGAAGGCGAAATCATCATCGTCCTCGAAGCCATGAAAATGGAGATGGAGATCACCGCCCCGGTCAGCGGCACAGTAAACAACATTACCGTAAACACAGGCGACCAGATTATCGCCGGCCAGACCCTGGCGATTATTGATTGACTGATTGGTGATTGACTGATTGGTGATTTAATGGCTATGTTTATCCCATCTTTTAAGTTTTCCGCCTTTCAATCACTATTCACCATTTACCATTCACCAATTTCTTCCCACTCTGCATTCCGCAATCCGCACTCATCTCTGCACGCTCCCCTCGTACGTACACAGCGCGCCCTGCCTTCTGCCTTCTACCTTCTGCTTACCGCCTTCTTTTTACTGCCTTCTGTCGTCCTCGCCCAACGCGCGCCCTCCGGCCCTTTTGCCCTGCGCGATCAATTTCCCGTCAAACTCCTGTTCTTGAGTCTTCGCCCCGAGTCAGGCTATCTGTTACCTACCGGTGCGCGACAATGGGCATTCGGCTTTGCCTATGCCAATACCTATGCAGGCACCTGGCCTGTCGGAAATCCGAAAAAAGCCAGCGACTATTACCAGGCCGCACCGCTCAATGAATACCGGCTATTTGTAGATGCAGAGGTGCTGCGACTCACCATAGATCTGGACTGGCGAATCGCCCGTCGGCTTCAGGTAGGGGCCACCCTGCCGCTTATTTTTCAAAGCGGAGGCTTTCTGGATAGTACGGTAGAGGGGTTTCACGGCCTATTCAATTTGACAAACGGTGGGAGAGAAGAAACACTTCAAAATGCCTACGGCGTATTTGTCGCTCGAAACGCACAGTTCTGGATCAACCGCGAAAAAGCCGCCGCGTTTCAGCCGGGCGATGTGGTGCTGCGATTAAAGAGTCCTATTCTGGAAGGCGGACGCAACGGACCGACCATCGCCGGATCCGGGGCAGTCAAGTTACCCACCGGGCGGTTTGAATCGCTGACCGGCAGCGGCGGGGTGGACATCCAGGTCGCCCTGATGGCGACACAGCCCATTGGACAGCGTCTGGTTGTGCACTACAATATAGCCTATACCCGACTTGGCAGGCCATCTCACCACATCGGTTTCCCTATTCGCTCGATTACCTCGCAGATGCTGGCACTCGAATATCTGACTACGAACAAGCTGTCGGTCCTGCTGCAAACCCTGGCCAATACCAGTCCGTTCCCGAATAGTGTATTGGGGCCACTCGACCGGACCGCCTACGAAATGCACGGTGGCATCAAATACGCTATTTCACCTACGGCGTTATTCGAAGTCAGCATAACAGAAAACCTGAGTCAATATCAGAATACACCGGATTTCGGCCTACATATGGGGGTCCGCTGGCGCAGATAAATCGGACAATCACGTTTCAGACGAATTCTCCTGACGTCAGGAGAATCTTTGCAATATATTGATATTTGTATTATCATTGAATCAGAGCCAAACCTCGTTTTTGTCCAATCACTCGAAATCGCCCGTTGGAGCGGGCTCTACCACCTTACCACTTTATCACTTTGCGCAATTTCTTTGCCTGTGTACGGCTCAACGGAACTTCATGCTTCTCAGCGCCGTCCATCAACAGTCGATACGTCCCGCTGAACCAGGGCACCACCTCGCTGACCCGGTTGATATTTGCAATATACCCCCTGTGGACCCGCCAGAACGCCTGATCATCCAGGTCGGCTTCCAATTCCTCCAGGGTCCGGTAGCTGGTCATGCCCTCAAGCATCTCTGTTACCACGAACACCACGCCCTCGGTAATATACGCATACACAATATCGTCCACATCCACCAGAATAATACGTGTATCTTTTTTTAAAGCGATACGGCCAGGCTTCTGAGATAAAATTGTTGAGGCATCGAAAGACCGCAGCAAGGTCTCCAACCGATCACCCATATCACTGGTTGATTCCCGTTGCTTTCTCACCCGTTGAATCGTCCGTTCAATCATCTGCTCTTCAACCGGTTTCAGCAGATAATCGATGGCATTCACGTCAAAGGCCTTCAAAGCATACCGATCATACGCCGTCACAAACACAATATGCGGCATATATTCACCATCTGAAACGCCCCGCGCCACCCTCTATTTTGGGGGGAAATACCCTGTTTTATAGCATTTTCCACCAGAGGTTGCAGAAACATGATCGGCACCATTACATCGAGGGTCTGCGCGTCTATTTGACGCTCGATCCGTAATTTATCCGGGCCGAAGCGGACCAATTCTATATCCAGGTAGGCATCGATAAAGGCCAGTTCGTCACGTAGCGGTACGAGATCATCGCCGGTATGTAGTAAACGGCGAAGGATGTTGGAAAGTTTCAGGACAATCTGCCGTGCCTTGACCGGATCGGTGCGCACAGTGGCGGCAATAGAGTTCAGCGTGTTAAAAAGAAAGTGCGGATTGATCTGGCTTCGTAGCGCGTCAAAATGCGCCCGGCTGACGAGGGCCTCCTGTTTTTCCAGAAGCATCTCGATGCGGGTGCTGTTCCAGATTTTCAACGGGATGCCGAGACACGCAATGGTACTCATAAACAGCACGATTAGAACAAGCGTACTTTCAGGATTTAAACTGAACAACCAACGTTCTTCGACAACCCGGCGACCGACCCAGATCGTAACCCCTTCCGTGGCAATGCAGGCGACAATGAGCGTCACCTGCCACGACGGCCGGATCGTCACGACCCTGGTTTTTAGGAAGCGATACACATTTATCCAGGTCAATGGTGAAAAATTCCACACAGCATCTCTGGTCGGACACCTTTTGCTGACCAGGCCCCCGATAATCCCATAAAAGGCCCCCATAGGTATAGCCAGCCACTCGCTGTTTAAGGTCGGAATAACCCCGATCATGGCCCCCATGACCGTACCGATAAGCGGCCCGGTTAGTACCCCGATCAAGAGCGTGCCGGCCAGACTGATATCGGCGCCGGCATACCCGACAAGAAGCCGTAACACGACGCCAATCGCCACCAGCGTACCGAATAAAGCCGCAAACTGCCAGTCTTCCCGGCGTCCACGATCTTCAAACAGCAGGATGTGCTTGAAAAACCGATAGCGCACCGGAATCGTCGCCAGGCTCGCCATCACTCCGATTTTAACAAGGAGGTTGACCAGTAAAAATTGATCTGCACTGAGTGTAATACTGGAGGGAAACATTTTTTAGTTCCGAGTTCCGAGTTCCGAGTGAGAGGCGAAATTATAAGATTACTCAGGACTCGGAACTCGGAACTTATACATACGTCAGCCAGCCGTGGGTGTCTTCGACTTCACCTGAGGTGACACCGAAAAATCGAGACTGAAGCTGCTCTGTAATCGGACCACGAGCACCGGTGCCTATGGTGATCCGATCTATGGATCGCACTGGTGTCACTTCTACCGCGCTGCCTGCAAAAAATACTTCATCGGCGATATAGAGCATTTCACGAGGGATATCCTGCTCGCGGATTTTCAATCCGAGATCCTCGGCCAGGGTCATGACGCTGGCGCGCGTGATCCCACTCAGAATAGATGCCGACAAACTATTGGTAATCAGGACATCATCTTTCACCAGAAAGATATTCTCGCCACTACCTTCGCTGATCAACCCATCGGTATTAAGAGCAATGCCCTCGCTGTATCCGTTGGCGATAGCCTCCATCCGGATCAGTTGAGCATTCATGTAATTGCCACCAGCCTTGGAGAGGCTGGGATGGGTATTGGGCGCCGGACGGTTCCAGGACGAGATACACACGTCAACCCCATTCTCCAGCACATCTGCGCCAAGATAGGTGCCCTGATACCAGGTGGCGATCGCGACCTCGACCGGACAACCTCCCGGATCAACTCTCAACAGGCCATACCCGCGGTAGACCACCGGCCGGACATAACACGAACGGAGCTTGTTGGCCCGAATGGTCTCCAGAATGGCATCCCGAATCTCTTCTTTGCTATAGGGAATCTCTACTCGATAAATTTTACAGGAGTCAAATAATCGGTCCACGTGCTCATCAAGCCGAAAAAGCGCCGGGCCACGCTTCGTCTCATAACAACGCAGACCTTCAAAAAAGCTCGTACCATAATGCACCACATGAGAAAGAACATGAAGCTTTGCGTCATGCCAGGGAACTAATTTCCCATTAAACCAGATAGACTCGGCCTCCGGCAACGTGGTCATACAATCGACTCCTTTCATCGTTTAAGTCAACGAGATACAGTCCCCGAAACTATCATTCAGGTCTATTATTGTCAAGCACAAAACAACTTGACACTGTGTCCTATATTCTGTAGTTTATGCCGGATGCACTTTTTGACATAAATGAATGAAATTTTTACTTTTGGCAGGGGCAAAATACCTGCCCACCTGCCTACTTGCCCATGCCCATCTCCAAACAAGACCTTTCCTTCATGCAACGGGCTTTGACGCTCGCCGAACGTGGCCGCGGACGAACCAGTCCGAATCCCATGGTCGGTGCCGTCATCGTGCGGGACGGCCATATCATCGGTGAAGGATACCATCAAGAGGTCGGCGGGCCGCATGCGGAACCGAATGCCATACGGGCCGCCGGCACCCGAACGCGTGGCAGCACTATGTATGTGACGCTTGAACCGTGCAGCCACCACGGTCGTACACCGCCCTGCGCCGATGCGATAATCGAGGCTGGAATTTCAAGGGTCATGGTCGCGATGACCGATCCGGACAAACGGGTCACCGGGGCTGGTATCGAGCGGATGCGTGAGGCCGATATTACCGTGGGAGTAGGGCTTCTGGAGGCGGAAACCCGGCATCTGAACAGGTCCTATATTCACCACAGACAAACCGGAGAGCCCTTTACTCTGCTCAAAATGGCACAAACGCTCGATGGCCGTATCGCCACGAAAACCGGTCATTCCCAATGGATAACAGGCGAAGAAGCAAGACGGCATGGGCATCAGTTACGGAGCGAAGCCGATGCGGTGCTGGTCGGTATCGGGACCGTACTGGCGGATAATCCGCAGCTCACCGTTCGCCACGTGGAAGGCCGGCAGCCGCGACGGATTATCCTCGACAGTGGGGCCCGAACCCCGATATCATCGCACATTCTGAATGCCGAAGCGCCAACCACAGTATGCGTAACAGATGCCGCCCCCCAGGATCGAATTAAATCTCTACTGGATGCCGGCGCCGAGATGCTTGTATTGCCGACAGATTCTGATAACCATATAGATCTGAATGCCTTAAAACGAGAACTTGGCGCCCAACAGATCCTGACCCTGATGATCGAAGGCGGTAGCCAGATAACCACAGCATTTCTAAAAGCCCGAGCCGTCGACCAGATCACCTGCTTCATCGCCCCCTTAATCATGGGCGCTGGCCTTGAAGTCGTAGGCAACCTGGACACAACAGACGTCTCACAAGCCATTCGTCTACACAAAACAAAGATAGAACAACTTGGCAACGATTTCCTTCTCACCGGCCAACCCATCTACGCCCCCCCAATCACCACATCACCACATCACCACATCACCACCTATTAGGAGTTTTCCATGTTCACCGGTATTATCGAAACCGCCGGGATCGTCCAATCTCTGCGCCGGAATAACGGCGGTCTGACCCTGACTGTAAAAGCAGATGGTATCGCGAGAGATACGGAGATCGGCGCCAGCATCGCCGTCAACGGCGCCTGCCTGACCGTCGTATCCCGTGATGCCGGTATCTTCACCGTTGAAATCGTGCCGGAGACGGTGCAGCGCACCACGTTTAGTCGTCTGCATATAGGTGATCGCGTCAATCTGGAACGGACACTTCGCCTGTCGGATCGTATAGACGGTCATCTCGTCCAGGGTCATGTCGACGGCGTGGGACGAATCGTAGCCCGGGAAACACGTGGAAACAGCATCTGGTATACCCTGGAAATACCGGACGTTTTAACACCGTATGTCATTGAAAAAGGGTCGATTGCCCTCGATGGAATTAGCTTGACAATTGCCCGTTTGACGGATAGTTTATGTGCCGTGTCAATCATACCCCACACCGCATCAATCACGACGTTTGGGGATAAAAAAACAGGTGATGAAGTGAACATAGAAGTGGATATGATCGGCCGGTATGTCGAATCGTTATTACAAGCTGGTCGCATCCGGGCGCCCGATGAAGAAGCCGGAAAATCACCCATTACCGAATCCTGGTTGAAAGAAAGGTTGTGAAAAGCTACGAATCGAGATTTTGCCGTCGTTTCGCTGATTCGCCGTTTCGTTGATTCGTAGCTTCCCTTTACCCATGTCCAACTTCTGCTCTATACCGGATGCTATAAAAGAAATCACAGCCGGTCGTATTCTGATTGTCATCGATGATGAAGACCGTGAAAATGAAGGCGACTTCATTATGGCAGCCGATCAGGTCACACCCGAATCGATCAATTTCATGGCGCGCTACGGCCGGGGTCTGATCTGCTTGCCGACCATCCAGAAACGCCTCGAGGAACTGAAGATTCCCGCCATGGTTGGCGACCAGGACAACACAGCGATATTAGGGACGCGATTTACCGTGTCCGTAGACGCGGTCAACGGCACGACCACGGGCATATCCGCCCACGACCGGGCGGAGACCATCAAGGTGTTTATACGACCGGACAGCAAACCGGAAGATCTGGCGCGGCCGGGTCACATCTTCCCGCTTCAGGCATTCAACGGCGGCGTTCTGCGACGCGCCGGTCATACAGAGGCGACCTGCGACCTGGCGCGTCTGGCCGGGTTTCATCCGGTGGGTGTACTCTGTGAGATTATGGATGATGACGGCTCCATGGCACGCCTGCCGCGGTTGATGGAAATTGCTGAAGAACACCAGCTTAAAATTATTACCATTAAAGATCTGATCGCATACCGACGGCAGAGTGAAAAACTGGTGAAGCGGGTGGTCACCACCACCATGCCCAGTAAGTACGGCGATTTTATTTCGCATCTGTATGAGGATGAAATCACAGGAGATCATCATATCGCCCTGGTCAAAGGCGATGTTGATGGCGTAGAGAATGTTCTTGTCCGCGTCCATTCCCAATGTCTTACCGGAGATGTATTCGGGTCCATGCGTTGTGATTGCGGCGACCAGCTTCAACGGGGACTCAAACGCATCAGTGATGAAGGTTGCGGCGTGCTTTTGTATATGCGCCAGGAGGGACGGGGGATCGGCCTGGCCAACAAGCTACGGGCGTATGCCTTGCAGGATCAGGGCCATGACACGGTCGAAGCAAACCAGGCGCTCGGACTGCCCGTTGACGCCCGGGACTACGGCATCGGATCGCAGATTCTCGCCGACCTCGGTCTTTCGACCATTCGGATTATGACCAATAACCCGGCCAAACGGATCGGTATCGAAGGCCACGGGCTGAAGGTCATAGAACGCATTCCCCTTCAGATCTCACCAAATAAGCATAACGTCAACTACCTTAGAACCAAACGTGGTAAGCTCGGCCATCTGCTCGACATTGATGATCCACCGGATGATGTCGGCTTCGACAGCCTGTTGTAAACCAATTTGGTATCGATTCGTTGATTCTTAGCTTCCCAAGGAGTCCCTTGTGCCCAACATATATGAAGGCCATCTGACCAACGCCCAGAACGATCGGTACGGCATTGTCGTCAGCCGGTTTAATGCATTTATCAACGAACATCTGCTCAACGGGGCACTGGATGGTCTAAGACGCCACGGTGTGGAGGATGATCGGATTGATGTGGTCTGGGTTCCCGGCGCATTCGAGATTCCAGTTGTCGCCAAACGCATGGCGGAAAATAATTCATACGATGCCGTGATCTGCCTGGGCTGCGTGATTCGCGGCGCTACGGCTCATTTCGACTATGTAGCCGGAGAATCGGCCAAAGGCATCGCCGCGACCGCGCTGCAGACCAATGTCCCGGTCATTTATGGGGTGCTGACCACTGAAACCATTGAACAGGCCATTGAACGGGCCGGTACCAAAGCCGGGAATAAAGGCTGGGAGGCCGCATTGACGGCCATTGAGATGGTTGATGTGTTGAGAAAGCTGGAGTCTTAATCAATGGCAAAAACAAACCTGGCACAGGAACGGCGTCGAGGCCGTGAACTGGCGCTACATGCGCTCTATCTGGCGGTGCAAACCGATATAGACCCCCATGATGCGCTGGACACGCTTCCGGGATGGCCTCTGGCATCCGACACATCAAAACAGTTCGCCGGAATTTTGCTTGAACGACTCCGGCGCCATGATGATGAGATTGATAAAACCATCGCCGAGATCATTCAACATTGGGAGCGGCATCGGGTGGCCCGCATAGATGACTGTATCATCCGGCTTGGAGCCTGTGAACTGATCGCCTGTCCCGATATACCGACGGCTGTATCCATCAACGAAGCCATCGAATTGGCCAAGAAATACAGTACGGAACATTCCGGCAGATTTGTAAACGGCATCCTGGACGCCATGGCGGCCCATTATTTGACGCAGGACGCCTGATCATGGCATCAGGCATCTTATTTTGAACCGCCGGAAATATGCGTGTATAAAAGGTTGGTCCCTTGCGCTACGGTATTATATCGGATATCCATGGAAATCTCGAAGCCTTTGATGCGGTTCTTGAAGCCCTGGAACAGGAAGATATTGAAGTCTACCTCTGCCTGGGGGACATCGTCGGTTATGGGGCGAACCCGAACGAATGCCTGGGTCGTGTATGGGAATTAACATCCGAGGTGATTGCCGGTAACCATGATCACGCAGCAGTCGGTAAGCTGGACATTATTTCTTTTAATCACATGGCCGCCGAAGCAGCGCTCTGGACAATGCAGCATCTGACCCGTACAGCGCGGCACTATCTGCGCGAACTACCCCTGACACGCAGACATGGTCATATCCTGGCTGTTCATGGAGCGCCGACGCAGCCGGATAAATGGCCGTATTTAATCACGCTCGATCAGGTCGCTGTTGAATTTCCGGCCCTTCCGGATGATACCACGCTCTGTGTGGTCGGTCATACCCATACGCCTGGTATATTCGAAATGAACGACGCTGAAGAGGTCTGTCGCCATATTCATGGCTATACGTATCAAATGCAATCTGATTGCCGATATATTGTCAATGTAGGCAGCGTAGGCCAGCCGCGTGATGGGGATTCACGTGCGGCGTTTTGTGTCTATGATACGGAGACCTATCTACTGGAAATAAAACGCACGACATACGATATCGAGTCAGCACAGAAAAAAATCTGCCGGGCCGGTCTGCCGGACATGCTGGCCGAACGCCTGGCCTACGGACAATAATATAGAGGCGCAAGATTTTGTGGCTCTATAATTGCACATCTATAATCTATTTCGCCTACGATAACATCCCCCTTCTGGGGGATCGAAGGTAAAGCCTTCGAGGGGACCCATGAAGATTTCCCGCATATTATACATCGCCGGCATGGTGATTTCGTTTTTCGCATCTATTATTGTATACATCAAAACCATTGCGCCGACGGTTCCATTCTGGGACGGCGGTGAATTTATTGCCGCCGCCTATACCCTCGGCGTGCCGCATCCGCCGGGTTCTCCCCTGTATGTACTGATCGGTCGTTTGTTCTCCCTTCTGCCGGTCATGGATTCAAACATAGCCTGGCGGGTCAACTTCTCATCCAGCCTGTTCAGTTCGCTGACCGTCCTGATGGTCTATCTCACCATCGTTAAAATCGTCACCATCGGTCAGAACAGAGCCAAATTGTCTCTTTCGGAATCACTGATCATATACAGCGGCAGCCTGACCGGGGCGTTGCTGCTTGCCTTTTCCGACACGTTCTGGTTCAATGCCGTAGAAGCCGAGGTGTACGCTCTGTCCATGCTCATCATGACCGGTTGCACCTGGCTGACGTTTCACTGGATCGAAAGACATGGGGAGAAAGGCAGCGAACGCTATCTGTTTCTTATTGGCTATCTGGCCTTCCTGGGTATCGCCATTCATATGTTCACCCTGCTGGTAACCCCGGCCGTTTTTCTGTGCGCGATCCTTACAGATAAAACCATTGGCTCCAATAAGAAAGTCATTGCCCTGTTTGCCGTCATGGGGCTGATCATGAGTAGTGTGGTGTCTTCCATAGATGCGTTCCTGATCACCATGCCCCTGACGATCTTAGGTCTGATCCTCTTTCGAGGCAGGATCCCCTGGACGTACTTTCTGGCGCCGATTGTTCTGGCTTTGTTGATCACATTTATCGGTGCAGAAGGCGCCGTCAGTTTCAACAGTCAGCCACTCGTGGTCATCGGCGGATTTGAGGCTACCTGGGGAACCACGATGTTCTGCATCATCCTGGTCAGCATTGCCCTGGCGCTGGTTTCTGCCAGCGCAAAAGATCCGGGCAGATATAAATGGCAGTTCTGGACCGTTCTCCTGGCTCTGGTGGCCATCGGGTACAGCGTCAACTTCTATGTGCCGATACGATCCGCCCAGCAACCGGTCATTAATGAAAACGATCCGTCCAACTGGAAAAACTTCGAGAGCTTTCTGGAACGAAAACAATACGGCCAGGAGAGTATGTTCGTGTCCATGTTCACCCGAAAAGGAAGCTTGTCTTCCCAATTCGGTAATGGCGAACATATGGGCTTCTGGCGATTTTTCTCCAGGCAGTTCGGTAATCCGGCATTCCCCTTCTGGCTCTTTCCCGTCCTCCTGGCCGGACTGGGGCTGATCACGCAGATCGAACGGGACCGGCGCAGCGCGGTGTATCTCGGGGTCATGTTCCTGATATGCAGCGTAGGGCTCATCCTGTATATGAACTTTTCAGACGGCAGCCGCGGGATACAAAGGGAAGTACGTGAGCGCGACTATTTTTTTACACCCGCATTCGTCTTTACCGCCATGCTGATGGGCGCCGGCGTCGTGGCCGTACTCAATCAGATTAAAACCTGGATACAGCAGACGAAGCTACCACGCGAGGCCGTGACGGTAGGCGGGGCCGTCCTGGCCCTTGCCCTGCCTTTTGTGCCGTTGAATTATCACTACAGCACCCACACGCGTGAAGGCAACTATATTCCTTATGACTATGCCTATAACATCCTGCAGTCCTGCGACGAAAATGCCATTCTATTCACCAACGGCGATAATGATACCTTCACGCTGTGGTTTCTTCAGGAGGTAGAGGGGATACGGAAAGATGTGCGAGTGGTCAACCTCAGCCTCCTGAATACCAACTGGTACATCAAACAACTGAAAAATATGGACCCGAAGGTCGCCATCGCGTTTCCCGATGAGACCATCGATCGACTGCTCATTCAACTGTGGGAAGACAAAGAGGTCGACATCGGCGGCATCAAATGGACCGTGCCAAAAACCGGCGCACTTCCCGACGGACGCGGCTATCTCAGGGTGCAGGATATGATGATTCTGCATATACTCGAACAGAATAATTGGGAAAAGCCTGTCTTTTTTGCCGTTACCGTTTCCCCGGACAACAAAGTCGGTCTGGAAGAATATTTACAGATGGAAGGCATGGTCTTCCGGATCACCCAAAAACGAGGCCGGGACCAGATGGATCTGGACAGGACGCATCACAATTTGTGGGAGGTCTATCAATACCGGGGTGTGGCGGATTCAACCGTGTACAAAGATCCCCAGACGAGTAATCTGTTACGGAACTACAGCGCGGCTTTCCAGCAACTAGCCCTCATGCGCTGGCGACAGGGCCGGCTCGACGATGCCATCGCGGAGATGGAAAAATACATGGCTCTCAAAATCACCAACGGCCATATCGAAAAGCTGCTGCTGACCCAGTTCTATTCCAATGCCGGGTATTATGATAAAGCCGAACCCTATGCCTCGGATCTGGCGGAGGAGTTCAATACCTTTGACGGCTATATGGTCCTCGCCGATGCGTATCGGAACAAGGGCCAGATGGATCAAAGTTTAGCCGTCCTGGAACGCGGCCTGGCGACGCATCCACTATATCCAAAAGGATATGAGCATCTGGCCAAACTGTATTTTCAGGAACACGATACCGCCAGTGTGATCGAAACTCTGGAACGGTGGCTTCAGATAACCCCCGGTGATACTGTTATCCAACAGTCGATTACGGAGCTTCGACAGGGCCAAAATGCGCCATAGCGCATCGTACAAAATACAAACAAAGCACAATTATGCGCATTCTGGTCGTTAACTGGCGAGATATCCATCATCCGGAAGCAGGCGGCGCCGAAGTACATTTTCATGAAACCTTTACCCGTATTGCAAAGGCCGGTCATCATGTGACGCTCCTGTGCAGCCGGTTCCCGGGCGCTGAAGTCCATGAATCGATAGACGGCATAACGGTCATCCGCAACGGATGGAAATTGACCTTTAACCTGACCGTACCGTGGTTCTACCATAGACATCTGGCACACGAAGCGTTCGACATCATTATCGAAGACCTCAATAAAATTCCATTTTTCCTGCCTTGCTTCACCAAACGTCCTGTCCTGGCGCTGTTGCACCATCTCTTCGGCACAGCCGTCTTTCGGGAGACCAACCCGATATTCGCCGCCTATGTGTACCTCACGGAACGATTGATCCCTGCTGTATATCGCCGTTGCTTCTTTGAAGTGGTATCGGAAAGCAGCCGGGATGAACTCATACGTATGGGCCTCTCATCCGATCAGATCACCGTGATTCATAACGGCATAGACACCCGGCTGTATGAGCATATAGACGTACTGGATCAGAAAGAAGCCGCCCTCATTGTCTATATGGGCCGGCTTAAACGATATAAAAATGTAGACCACCTGATTCAGGCCATGACGATGGTTCGCGAGTCTGTGCCTGATGCCCGACTATGTATTATCGGAACCGGCGATCAGCGGAAAGCGCTTGAGGCGATGTGCCGATCCATGCATTTGACCGATGCGGTTAAGTTTACCGGCTTTATTTCCGATCAGGATAAGGTCGGCATCCTCCGTCAGGCCACCGTAGCCGCGTTCCCCTCCGATAAAGAAGGCTGGGGGCTGACCGTCATCGAAGCCAATGCGTGTTATACGCCCGTCGTCGCGACTGATGTGCCCGGTCTCAGGGATGCCGTCGTCCATGGGGAAACGGGCGTCCTTATTCCCCTCGGCGACCGGGAAGCAATGGCCCGAGCGTTGATCCGCCTGATTCAGGAACGACAGGAACGAGAACGCCTCGCCCGAAACGCCGCAAGTCGTGCCCTGCAATTTACCTGGGATACCACAGCCGAAAAAACCTTAGAAGTCATCGAAAAAGTAGTAAAGGAACATAGATAAGCATTGAACCCACGACTCATCAACATAATAAAATACGCCCTCAGCCTCAGCCTGCTGACCTGGCTGATCATGCGTACAGATCTTCAGGAGGTGTTCGACCTGTGGTCGGACGCGAATCTCCAGGACATCACGGTCGCCCTGACGATGTATCTGATCTCCGTGGTGATCGTTGCCTATCGCTGGCAGATTCTACTGGTAGCCAAACAAGTCCCCATGGCCATCAGGCGGGCGATCTCACTCTATTTCATCGGCAATTTTTTCACTAATTTTCTGCCGACCAGCATCGGAGGTGATGCCGTACGCGCCTATAGCGCCGGTGCGGATATGGACAACCGCATGGATGCCTTCGCCTCCGTGTTTATCGAACGGTTTATCGGTCTTTTTTCAATTGTAATCCTGGCTCTTCTCGGCCTCTTACTCATTGCGCTTCAACTCGAGCAAACCTATATTGTACCTTTAACCATCGCTCTGTTCATTATAATGGCTGCCGTCTTTCCCATTTTATTCAGCCGATGGTGTGTGGATTGGTTTCAACCTGTTTTACTGCGGATCACGATGTTCGATATCGGGTGTCGGGCAACAAGGTTGCACGAAGTCCTGTATAAATATGGCGTACATCGGCAGGCGCTCATCGCCAATTTCCTGCTGTCCATATTATATCAGGGCCTGATTGTAGTCATGAATATCTTTGCCGCCCGAGCCCTGCACATTGACGTGCCCGCCGTGTACTTTATTGTCTTTGTGCCCATTATCGGTATCGTGAGTATGTTTCCATTCAGTGTCAATGCCATCGGATTTCGAGAAGGGGGATATATCTTCCTTTTCGATCGGATCGGATTTCCATCTACCGAAGCCCTGGCCCTGTCGCTTACCCTGTACGCCATCACGGTAGTGTCCAGTCTGCCGGGTGGCCTGCTGTTCGCCTTTCAACGGAATCGAAACAAATCAGCCGGTCAAACAACGCCACCCAAAGCCGCTATGGAGGATTCGTCTCGTGAACACGCCGGATCATAGCCATGAACAGCCGGACCTGTCGATTGTGATCCCGCTCCTTAATGAGGCGGAAAGCCTGCCGGAACTGTATCAGCAGGTACTGACCGCACTGGAGCCGACCGGCATTTCATTCGAGATCCTGTTTATCGATGACGGCAGCCGGGACGGATCGTTCGAGATTATTCGGCGAATGCGTGAAGGGGACAAGCGGATACGGGCGATCCAATTCCGTCGTAATTACGGCAAATCGGCTGCGCTGGCGGTAGCTTTCGAAGCCGTCCGCGGCGAGGTAGTCGTGACCATGGATTCGGATTTGCAGGATGATCCAGGTGAAGTGCCGGCCATGATCGATCAATTGGAGGAGGGCTACGATCTGGTGTCCGGATGGAAACAGAGACGCCAGGATCCCATAACCAAAACCCTGCCCTCCAAATTGTTCAACTGGGTCACCGGCCGGGTCAGCGGCCTTCGGTTGCATGATTTCAACTGCGGCCTGAAAGCCTACCGCAGGGAAGTGGTGGAGACCATTCCGGTCTACGGTGATCTGCACCGATACCTGCCGGTGCTGGCCCACTGGTCCGGTTTTCGTGTGACGGAACGACCCGTGCAGCACCATCCGCGGAAATACGGTACGAGTAAATTCGGCATTGGACGTTTTACACACGGCCTTTTTGATCTGTTGACCGTGTATTTTGTATCGAATTATACCCGTCGCCCCCTGCATCTATTCGGCTCATTCGGCTTGTTGTCTTTTGGTATCGGATTCGGTTTCGCGATGTACCTGACCTGGCTCTGGCTCAACGGCATAGGCATCGGGACGCGGCCCCTGTTGCAATTATCTGTATTACTCATGGTGTTAGGGATACAACTGACCTCCATAGGCCTGATCGCCGAAATGATCGCCCACTCGGCACGACGGACAGAGGATTATGCGGTTCGGGCAAGGCTGGAGTAGGTGTTATGTATAGAATAAAGTGAGGATAAAGTTCATGAAAATACTCATTGCCGGCGGCGCTGGTTACATCGGTTCTGTCCTGGTCCCCAAACTCCTTGATCGAGACTACGATGTGGATGTGCTGGACCTCTTCTGGTTCGGAAATCATTTGCCTGAAGAGGCTACGATCATCAAGAAAGATATTTTTGATCTGACAGAAGACGATCTGTCCGGATATGATCAGATTCTTTTCCTGGCCGGCCTGTCCAGTGATCCGATGGCCGACTTTTCTCCGAGCGACAATTTTATCTCCAACGGTGCAGCCCCCGCATTTTTGGGCTATATGGGAAAACGTGCCGGCGTGAAACGGTATATCTATGCCAGTTCCTGCTCCGTCTACGGCTTTACCTCTAATGAATTGTACGATGAAGATTCGCCCACCGTATCCAACTATCCCTACGGCATATCCAAGCTTCAGGGTGAGCGAGCGGCCATGCAACTGGTCGATGAAGACTTCTCCGTGATCTGCCTTCGAAAGGGCACCGTCTCCGGTTACAGCCCCCGCATGCGGCTTGACATCTGCGTCAACACCATGTTTCGATATGCGATGGCAAACCACGAGATCACCATCGATAATCCGGCCATCTGGCGCCCGATTCTAAGCGTCCAGGACGCGGCGACCGCCTACATCCGATCCATTGAAGCGAAATTGGATATTTCCGGCATATTTAACGTGGCTTCCGGCAACTATACCATCGGGGAAATCGGCGATCTGGTCAAATACGTCATCAAAGAAGAATTACAGATCGACATTCACCTGAATATCAAACATGTGCACGACCTGCGCAACTACAAGGTCAGTAGCATCCGAGCCGAGGAAATCCTCAGCTTCAAACCCCAACACGACGTACAGGCCATTGTACGGGATCTCATCCGGCATCGAGATTTATTTTCCGACTTCGACAACCCGAACTACTACCAGCTGCAAGTCTTCAAAGCCTTAAAGGAAAAATAACCCCTCAATCTCTCGCGACCTCCATGCCCAAAGACTCCGCACTCCGCACTCCGCACTCCGCACTCCGGGTCTGCTT
>CAJXCW010000054.1 GCA_913051705.1 uncultured bacterium | reverse complement strand
CGCGCCGTGATCGTTCCGTCGTTCTTGACGCCGGTCTTAATCGTGATCACGGCGCCCGGCGCAGGGCGGGCATCGAGAAAATCTTCCTCACGCGTGTAGACGATTTTAACCGGTCGGTGCGTCTTCTGGGCCAGCAGAACGGCATAGGTATCCACAATGCCGCCGAACTTGGCGCCGAATCCGCCGCCGATGGTCATGCCGATGCTGTTGATCCGGTTGAGCGGAATGCCGAGCGAGCTGGAGATGTTCGCCCGGACGCCGAAGTGCCCCTGCGTGCTGCTCCATACGGTGACCTTACCATCCGGCGCCACATCCGCGATGCATACCTGCGGCTCGATGTAGGTCTGATGGGCACGGTGGACCACATAGGTATCCTCGAATATCTGATCCGCCTCGCTGAATCCCTGTTCCACATCTCCGATCTCATTGTGGTTTTCACCGGCCACATTGTGCAGGGTCTCGCCGTTGGGGCCGGTTACCGGCGCCCGTTCTTCGTGGATCATGATCGCCTCCGGGGTGGAGGCGACACGCGGGTCGATGTAGGCGGGAAGCGGGTCGTAGTCCACCTCGACAAGGCGCGCCGCATCCTCGGCGATCTCGCGGGACACGGCGGCGATGGAGGCGATTTTCTGACCGTGATAGATGACTTTATCTTTCGCAAACAGGTTCAGGACGCGGCGGGTCGCGTGGACCTCTTCCTGGACGACCAGCGCCTGGTCTTTGGCCAGATCCTGCTGTGTCATCACGGCCACCACACCCGGCAGCGCCCGGGCTTTACTGATATCGAGACGGCTGATACGCGCATGCGCGTATTCACTGCGGACAAACACACCGTACAACATCCCCGGCAATTCCATATCGGCCGTATATTGTGCTCTGCCCGTCACCTTGGCCAACGCATCCACCCGTGGCGGTCGGCTGCCTAGGACCGTCTTTGTATCATTGTTCTGCATAATATTTTCCTCATTACGGATCAGGGTTAGGCTTCCGGAACGGCGGTCTCCTGCATCTGTTCGGCGGCTTTTAATACCGCATCGATGATCTTCGCATAACCGGTACACCGGCAGAGGTTGTTGGCGAGACCATGCTGGATCTCTTCGATAGTAGGTTGCGGGTTATCATCAAGAAGCGCTTTGGCAGCCAGGATTATGCCCGGGGTGCAGATGCCGCACTGAAGACCGCCGCTCGTCATGAACGTTTCCTGCAAAGGATGTAACTGCTCACCGTCAGCCAGCCCTTCGACGGTGGTGATGGGCCGCTCGTCAGCTGCGACGGCCAGGGCCAGGCAGGAACAAACGGTCTTTCCGTCCAGAATCACGGTACAGGCGCCGCAATCGCCCGTGCCGCACCCTTCTTTGGTCCCCGTAAGACGGCAGTCGTAGCGGATGGCGTCGAGCAATCGTCTCCGGGGTTCTACAGTTACCTCATAAGGTCGTCCGTTGAGGTGTAAAGTTATGGGTTGTTTCAAGATGTAAGATCTCCTGCGTATTGGGTGTCCATCGTACCCGGCGCTTTAGCGGTGGGTTAATTATGATCTACGGGCTATATCGGCTGCTTTCAGGAGGACTTGACGTGTCAGGACACCGACCATTTTCTTCCGATATCCGGCGGATGCACGCTGATCGGAGATCGGGTTGGCGATGGCGGTGGCTGCAGCGGCAACATGGTTGAGGGTCGTCTCGTCCAGAGGGTTGCCGCGCAATAGGTTTTCAGCATCATAGGCCCGAACAACGGTTGGACCTACCGCGCCCAATGTGATTCGGCAGTCTGTGACCGTGTCGCCGTCTAACGTCACCGAAGCCCCTGCACCGACGATGGCGATATCCATCGCCTTACGGATGGCCAGCTTGATGTAATGACTACCTGAATGCGGTGCAGGGGGTGGTAACTCTATAGCGGTCAGTAGCTCATCCTGACCAATGACCGTTTTTCCGGGCCCCTGAAACAGGGCCGTATAATTGACGCGCCGTTCGCCGTCAGCGCCGGAGATGACCGCCACGGCATCCAGCGCCATCAGGGCCGGAATCGTATCGGCGGCTGGTGAGGCATTACAGGTATTGCCGCCGATGGTGGCCATATTGCGGATCTGCACGCCGGCCAGTTCGAGGGTGCTTTCCGTCAGCGCCGGGTAGTGTGCCCGAATCACGGGAGAGCGTTCGATATCGCGCATGGTGGCTAACGCACCGAGGCGCAATCCATGCGCAGGATCGTAGTTGATCTCCGTAAGATCAGGAATACGGGATAGGTCAACCAGATTCTCGGGGGCGATTTTTCCACCTTCCATAAAAAGCAGGATATCAGTGCCTCCGGCCATCGGTCTGGCTCTATCTCCATATTGGCGCAACAACCCCAACGCTTCGGGCACGCTTTGGGGCGCATGATAATCGAATGCTTGCACGAAAAAGTCTCCTTTTTCTTTGTTTTAATTCAGGGGTAAAATGCAGTGGATCAACTTCATGATCAAGGCTTCTATACAAAATAAGTGCCTTAGCGGCGAGAAGCAAGTAGTTCACCGAATGGAGCCCCTGTACGCCGACTATTGCAAGTAACATCAGCTACAACATACGGGCAGGTTAAAAGCCTGTCAAGCGGGAGCTGAAGCGTTTAGATATCCTCGTATTAGCCATTGACATCGGCCTCGTGCGGGACTACTATATTGATGATTATCCACCTATCAAAGACATAACGTCCCATGGTTAAATCGACTTTGCAATTAGGTAAGGCGCTGGGCCTTACTTTGTTCGTGCTGTTTATCCTGATAGAGGCGCTCGGGTATATAACCTGGCAACTCATGCCTCGCGATCCTGTAGCACTTCAAAGAGCGCTCGGTTTTGAGGCGTCAATCACCGGGTTGTCCCGATCGCCTGAAACCATTGTTCCGATATCAGCACGAGACGATCAGGGCATACCAGACCGTTTTCCTACTCACCCCAAAGCGCTTCATGCCGTAACAGAATGGTCACCGGAACGTGGTCGTCGATTCCGTCAGGCCCCGATACTTGACCACAAGAAACTGCCGCCGGTAGAAGCACGTCTCCCTGAAAATCCCCTGGTCATCATTCCGCCCGAACAGAACGGTCCTTACGGCGGCGTGTGGCAGCGGTATGCAACCGGCCCTGGCGATATCGGCATAATCAAGGCCCGGTTGGCCTATGAGGGTCTGGTACGCTGGGGCCCTATGGCGCAACGGATTTTGCCTAACCTGGCTGTGTCATGGACGATAGAGAACGCTGGCCGGACCTTCACTTTCCAGCTTCGACGAGGGGTACGCTGGTCGGACGGTCATCCGTTTACGGCGGATGATATCCTGTTCTGGTACGAGCATGTGATTCAGCATCCCGACCTCACGCCGGCGACGCCCGGCGTCTATATGCGGGGTGGCGTGTTGATGGATGTGGAGAAAATAGATGCGTATACGGTTCGTTTTCAATTTGAACAGCCGCATGGTCTGTTTCTAAAAGCGCTGGCTTCCGGGCGGGGGTATGATATGGTAGATTACCCTGCCCATTACCTGAAGCATTTTCATCCGACTTTTACGTCGAAAGAAACCCTGGATGTCATGACACAGGCGGCGGGCTTCGATTTCTGGTACCAGCTCTGGGGCGACAAACGTGACTGGCGTAATATGGATTTACCTCGCCTGTGGGCCTGGACCATCGCCGAACCGCCGCCCGCGCAACCGGTGGTCTTTGTTCGAAACCCCTATTACTGGAAAGTGGATCCGGACGGCAACCAGCTTCCGTATATTGACCGGATCAATGTCGAAATATACGATCCGGAAACCATCAATCTGAAGGCCATCAATGGTGAGATCGGGATGCAGTCGCGTCATCTTCAGTTCGGCAACTATCCGTTGTTCATGGAAAACAGGGATAAAGGCGGATATCGGGTGCTGCATTGGATCAACGGCTCCGGCGGGAGCAATATTCTTGGCATCAACCTGAACCAGAAAGATCCGGTCCTGAAATCTATCGTAGGAGATAGAAGATTCCGCATCGCCCTCTCCCATGCTATGGATCGCGATGTATTAAACGAGGCAGGCTTCTTCGGTATAGGCCGCCCGCGCCAGGTATCGCCGCCGCCGTCGTCACCGTATTATGATCCGGCCTATGAGCAGGCTTATATTACCTATGACCCGGTGATTGCCGACAGCCTTCTGGACGCCATGGGGCTGAAACAAAAAAATGAGGAAGGCATACGGATCAGGCCGGATGGCCAGCCGGTAGAGATCACAATTGAAACCACGGCCTTCAACAGCCACCTGCTGGAACTGGTCGCCGGCTACTGGACAGCTGTGGGCGTGAAAACAAAGGTGAAAGAACTGGCCCGACAATTGTTTTATCAGCGCAAAGCCGCGTTGATGCATGACGTCGGCGTATGGGGCGGCGCCGACGAACAGATCCCGATCCTGGACCCGCGCTGGTTCATGCCGTACAGCCACGAATCCATTCAGGCGATCGGCTATTCCAGATGGTTCCGAACCGATGGCGCTAAAGGCGAGAAGCCGCCGGAAGATATTCAACAGGTTATGGCCCTGTATCGTCAGATCGAAGAATCAATGGACGAGTCTGAGCAGATACGTCTGTTCCAGAACATCCTCGACCTGAACCGTAAAAACCTCTGGGTTATCGGTACGGTTGGCGGCATGCCCAGCCTGATCGTTGTCAAAAACACCTTTCGTAACGTGCCCGAAGTGGCTCTCACCGGCTGGTCGTTCCGGTCACCGGGCAATACGGCGGTGGAATGCTATGCGATAGAGGCTATTGACTGATTGGTGATTGACTGATTGACTGATTGATAAAACCAAATCACCAAATCACCAATCACCAAATCACCATTTCCCATGCTCCTTCTTATCCTCCGCCGGCTGTTCTGGATGATCCCTACGCTGGTGATTATCTCTATTATATCATTTGCGATTATTCAGTTGCCGCCGGGCGATTATCTCACGTCCTACATTGCCGCGCTGGCCGAGAGCGGGGAAACAGTTGACGAAGAGCAGATAGAAGCCCTTCGGATGCGCTATGCTCTGGATCAACCGGTGTACGTGCAGTATTTCCGCTGGATCGCCGGGATGCTGCAAGGAGATATGGGCATGTCGTTCGAATGGAACCGGCCTGTTACGGATCTGATCGGCGAACGCATTTTGTTGACGACGATTATTTCTATCGTGACCCTGCTGGTTACCTGGGGGATCGCGGTCCCGATCGGCATCTATTCAGCGGTGAAGCAATACTCCATCGGAGATTATGCGGTTACATTTATCGGGTTCATCGGCCTGGCGACGCCCAATTTCCTGTTGGCGCTGGTGTGCATGTACATCGGTTACGCGGTCTTTGATGTCAGCGCCGGCGGGTTGTTTTCAGCCGCGTATCAGAACGCGCCATGGTCGCTGGCGAAGCTATGGGATTTGTTCTCTCATATCTGGATACCCGTCCTGGTGATCGGCACATCGGGAACGGCCGGCATGATCCGCGTGATGCGGGGCAACCTGCTCGATGAGTTGAGAAAGCAGTATGTCCTGACCGCCCGCGCCAAAGGCGTACACCGCGTGAAGCTGATCCTGAAATATCCGGTGCGCATTGCCCTCAATCCGATGATCAGCACCATAGGCTGGGTGCTGCCGAGCATCGTATCCGGTGCGACGATTACTGCGGTTGTGCTGGGGCTTCCGACGACCGGTCCACTGCTGCTGCGCGCGCTCATGAATCAGGATATGTATCTGGCCGGCAGTATGGTGATGATGCTCAGTCTGTTGACGGTTATCGGCACGTTGATCTCGGATCTGCTGCTGCTCTGGCTTGATCCACGGATACGGTATGAAGAGCAGGGGTAAGATGCAAGTGGGCAGGTGGGCAGGTGGGCAACGAACGACAGACTATATTCCACTGTTTCTGTTGACACGGTAAAACTCCTCCCATATCGTACCGTTATTCTTACCACTTTGTATCATGACGCCTGGCGGATGGAGCCCGCATGACTTATCGCTTACAACCCCCGTGTTGTATCGCTTTCATATACCTGCTGATCTGTTGCGGATGGGGAACAGTTGCTGCTCAGGACGGCATCTCGTCCGGTCATTGGCCCGAGTCCTGGTTCTATGCACCGAAGACGGCCTCTGAATGGGGGATTATCTCGTTTCATGAATCACCCATGATGACGGAGCAGGTCAGAGCGGGCACTCTGCCCCCACTTCGAGAACGTCTGCCGGAAGATCCATATGTGATCGAACCCCTGGAGCGTACAGGCCGGTACGGCGGTACATTACGGGTGTTTGACAGGGATGCCGGTCTGGTCAGCGGATTGGAGAATCCACTGACGATCGATCCGACTGTACACATGGCCCTGCCGAATCTGCTTTCCGGATGGGTATTCAGCGAAGGAGGCAAGGTTCTGACCGTAGCCATCAGGCCAGGACTGAAATGGTCTGATGGCCATCCGTTTACATCGAATGACTTCATCTTCTGGTTTAAGCACATTCATCTCAATGAGGAATTAACCCCGGTCATACGTCCGCGATGGCGGGGTGGACAGGTTACAGCATCTGATCTTCATACCGTCCGTTTTTCCTTTCCTCAACCGTATCCTTTCCTCATAGAAGAGATGGCTCACCACGGCGCCGGGTTTCTGGCGCCCGGTCATTTTTTGAAAGACTATCATCCTGATTTCATCGAACGAAAAGAACTGGAAGCGACGGTCGAACGGGAGGGGTTTTTAAGCTGGATGGCTTACTTCAACGCCATCCGGAACCAGGCGATGACAGATCCTTCGGGTACTCCGACGCTGAATGCCTTCGTTCTCAAGCGCAAAACTCCTTCATTACAAGTATTTGAACGTAATCCTTTCTATCCGAAAGTGGATCCGGACGGCAATCAACTGCCCTACATCGATCGTATCATGGCCCTTACGGTCAACAACCCTGAAGTGGTGGCGGCTAAAACCTCTACGGGACAAGCGCATTTTTCCGCCATTGGGTTGAAGACCGCTGATATCCCTTTGTTTAAAATGGGTGAGAAAGCCCATAACTTCACAACCCACATCTGGAATCGTCTACATGGCGTGGACGTGGTCATCCAGCCAAATCTCACGGTTGAAGACCCGGAACTCCGCCGTATTTTTCGGGATTTTCGATTCCGCAGGGCATTGTCGATTGCCATCAATCGGGATGAAATCAATACCATCGTCTATTTCGGCAAAGCAACCCCGCGTCAGACCACGGTCATTCCATCGAGTATGTTCTATGAAGAGACCTTTGCCACAACGTATATCGAATACGACCCGGATACCGCCCGAAATCTTCTGACGGAGATGGGGCTGGTCGACCGGGATGGTGACGCCCTTCGCGAATACCCCGGTGGTGAGCCGTTCAGCATCACCCTCGAATGGGCGGATCTGGAAACCCCTAAAGGGATCGTTATGGAACTGGTGAGCGAGTACTGGCGTGAGGTAGGGATAGATCTCAACCTGAAACAGGTCTCCAACAGTCTTCAAGGTTCCCGTGCCAGAGCCAACCTGATGCAGATGACGCTCTGGCACGCGGACCGGACCTCGGACATCCTGTTTCCATCAGAACCGTTCTGGTTCGTTCCCATGCATATCGGCTGGGAGGAATGCCACTGGACGCCGTGGTCCAACTGGTATCTGACCGGCGGCGAAAAAGGGGAAGAGCCTCCCGAAGACGCGAAGCAATTGATCCTGTGGTGGGAGGAAATGGGCACAACGATGGATATACCCCGACGCATTGAACTCGGAAAAAACATCCTGCGCTCCCAGGCGGAAAACCTCTGGACCATAGGTACCCTGGGCCTGGCGCCCCAACCGGTCGTCGTCAGCAACACCCTGCGCAACGTTCCCCATTTCGGCTACTGGGGGTGGGACAACCGTTGGACGCTTCCGTATCATCCCGAAACCTGGTTTCTGGAAACGAACCAATCCGAAATCCGAAATCCGAAATCCGAAATCCCATGACTCGATATATCATTCGTCGCGTGCTGGGTATGATCCCCACGCTGATTATCATTTCCATCATCAGTTTCATTCTGATTCAGCTACCGCCTGGTGATATTATCACCTCCACGTTGAGGGAACTGGAACAACAGGGACAGCCGGTTTCCGAGGAGAAGATTGCCGCGTTGCGCGCCATGTACCATCTGGACGATCCTATGCCGGTACAGTATCTGCGATGGATCGGTGGGTTTTTGCAGGGTAATATGGGGTACTCGATCCGTTACCAGCAGCCTGTAAACCGTCTGGTTATGGAACGGCTGGGACTAACGGTCCTTATCGCCGTTGCCAGCATCCTGTTCACATGGGTCCTTGCCATGCCGGCCGGCATTTATTCGGCGGTGAAGCAGTATTCTATCACGGATTATACGCTGACGGTTCTGGCTTTTCTGGGTATGGCCACCCCCAGTTTTGTGCTGGCTCTAATCATGATGTATCTGGGCTACGAATGGTTCGGCATCAGCGTTGGCGGGCTATTCTCCCCTGAGTTCGTGGGGGCGCCCTGGAGCCTGGATCGAGTGACCGACCTGCTCAAACACATCTGGGTGCCGATGGTTATCCTGGGACTCGGCGGCACGGCCGGGATGATCCGGGTTCTGCGTGCCAACCTGCTGGACGAGCTCAAGAAACCCTATGTGGTGACGGCTCGTGCGAAAGGTCTTCATCCGATTCGAGTCATCCTCAAGTATCCGGTTCGTATCGCCATCAGTCCGTTCATCAGTACCATAGGCTGGATGCTGCCCGGCCTTTTTTCAGGCTCCGCGATCATATCCGTGGTGCTCGATCTGCCCACGACAGGTCCGCTGCTGCTGGAGGCGCTTATGAGCCAGGACATGTATCTGGCCGGGAGTTTCATCATGGTCCTCAGTACCCTGACCGTGATCGGTACCTTAATCTCGGATCTGCTCCTGGTGGTCGTGGACCCACGGATTAAATATGAGTAGTTCGGAGTAATACGCCGAGCTACAGTGGATCCCCGCTTAAAGCCTGCGGGGATGACGTCCTTTTCAACTTTTGTCGTGTACTGTGACAGATTATAATACCAATTGTTGAATTATGAATTATGAATTATAACCTTGTAATTTTCTGTAAGTTATAGGAAATTATACATAGTCTGTTGTATGACAACTGGTATCACAAACCTGTATACATGAGTATCGATCCTTCTCCAACCCAACCAATCGCATCAGCCTCCCAGTGGCGGCTGATGTGGATGCGTTTTCTGCGGCATCGTCTTGCGGTCGTCTCAGCGGTGGTGCTGATATTATTCTATCTGGTCACCTTATTGGGCGAAGTGGTTGCGCCCTATGGTGCCAACGAGCGTAATACTCGTTACATACATGGGCCGCCTCAGCGCCTGCATTTTTTCGATGCGGACGGCGGGTTTCATTTGCGTCCGTTTGTGTATGGTTACACCTTGACCATCGATGATGATACCTGGCGTCGGATGTATGAGGACGAGACCTCCGAGATGTATCCCATAGGTTTTCTGGTACACGGTCCGGAATACCGGTTCTGGGGGTTGTTCAAATGGGACGTCCATCTGTTCGGGGTTCCTGAAGGTGCGTATATCCATCTTTTCGGCACTGACAAACTGGGCAGAGATCTGTTCAGCCGGATCATCTACGGCGGCCGAATTTCCCTGACCATCGGGCTGGTGGGGGTTGTGCTTACGTTTATCCTGGGTATTCTCCTGGGGGGCATCGCCGGATATTTTGCAGGATTAGTCGATGGGATCATCCAGCGTTTGATCGAGGTCATCCAATGCATCCCGCAGCTGCCTCTGTGGATGACACTCAGCGCTGCTCTGCCGCCGGACTGGTCCGGTATCAAGGTCTATTTCGGCATTACCGTAATCCTCTCTTTCCTGGGATGGACCGGTCTGGCGCGTGTGGTGCGCGGCAAGTTCCTGTCGCTGCGCCAGGAGGATTTTGTCGTGGCAGCCCGGCTGGTCGGCGCCAGCCAGGGACGTATCATTTTTCGACACATGCTGCCTTCATTTTTGAGTCATATCATCACTGCGGCCACCATGGCTGTCCCCGGAATGATTCTGGGCGAAACCGCGCTGAGTTTTCTGGGTATCGGCCTTCGGCCGCCGATAGTCAGTTGGGGCGTATTGCTGCAGCAAGCTCAGAACTATCAGGCCGTGTCCATGACGCCCTGGCTGCTGATCCCAGCTGTTGCCGTCATCCTCGTCGTATTGACGTTCAACCTGGTCGGGGATGGTTTGCGTGATGCGGCGGATCCGTATCATCAATAGATAGCCGGGATGTTCTCCATTTAACGGATCATGACTGAAACCATACACGAAAACAACGAGGATACGGAACAATACGCGGCGTCGCAATGGCTGCTGATCTGGTGGAAGTTCAGGAAGCATCGGTTGGCGATGGGGGCGGGCGCGGTGATTCTATGGCTGTATCTGATTACCATATTCTGTGAGGTACTGGCACCGTATACTCTGGAATCGTATAAGATTGATTTTGCGTATGCGCCGCCACAGCGGCTGCGTATTTTCTCAGAGGAGGGCGTTCACCTCCGACCGTTTGTCTATGGCTTGAAGGGCGTTCGTGATCCGGTGACGTTGCGGAAAATCTATGCGGAAGACCGGACAAAATCCTATCAGCTCCGGTTTTTCGTGCGGGGCGAGCCGTATCGATTCCTGGGCTTATTTGACGCGCATGTGCGCCTTATCGGCGTCGAGGACGGTGGAACGCTGTTCCTTTTAGGTACGGATCATCTGGGACGCGATTTACTTTCACGTATTCTCTACGGCGCGCGCATTTCGCTCACAATCGGTCTAATCGGCGTTCTGATGAGTTTTTTTCTGGGGCTTATTGTGGGGGTCGTATCCGGCTACTACGGCGGGTGGGTGGATAATCTCATCCAGCGATTCATAGAGATCATCCGCTCCTTTCCGTCTATCCCGCTCTGGATGGCGCTGGGCGCGGCGCTGCCGGCAGACTGGTCGCCGTTACAGATTTATCTGGGCATCACCGTGGTACTTTCGTTGGTCGGTTGGACCGGATTGGCCCGTCAAGTCCGCGGCAAAATACTTTCTCTCCGCGAAGAGGATTTTGCCGTTGCCGCCCGCCTGGCCGGGGCAAGCCAGTGGCGGATTATGACCCGCCATTTGCTACCGTCGTTTATGAGCCATATCATCGTCAGTTTGACTCTGTCGGTCCCGGGCATGATCC
Source organism: uncultured bacterium (assembly GCA_913051705.1). Lineage (GTDB taxonomy): Bacteria > JAAXHH01 > JAAXHH01 > JAAXHH01 > JAAXHH01 > CAJXCW01. Next base: position 13,058 of record CAJXCW010000054.1, on the reverse strand, counting down.
TGGGAGAGACCGCCCTCAGCTTCCTCGGCCTTGGTCTGCGGGCGCCGATCACAAGCTGGGGCGTGCTGCTCAGAGAAGCGCAGAATGTGCAGGCCATAGCCTTTCATCCCTGGCTGCTGACCCCGGTGATCTTCGTCATCATCACGGTTCTGGCCTTCAATTTTATCGGCGATGGCCTGCGTGACGCCGCCGATCCGTATGCTGTATAACGGCTTTTTCTGAAAGATGTGATAATGAACCAACCATTACTGACGATTCACGATCTGAGAACGCACTTTTTTCTGGATGAAGGGGTCGTCCGGGCGGTAAACGGGGTAAATCTGGAGATATCGAAAGGGCGGACGCTGGCTATTGTCGGGGAGAGCGGCTGCGGGAAGAGCGTGACAGCCTTTTCGATCCTCAGACTGGTGTCGGAACCAGGCCGGATCGTATCGGGGCAGATGCTGCTTCACGGTGACGAAGGGCCTCTCGATCTGGTCCAATTACCCGAAGACGGCAAAACAATTCGTCACATCCGGGGAAAAGACATCGCGATGATTTTTCAGGAACCGATGACCTCCCTCAGTCCGGTTCATACCGTTGGCGATCAGATTATGGAGGCGGTCCTGCTGCATACCGATATGAACAGGGCCGAGGCACAAGCGCATACGATCCGTATGCTGGAGCGCGTGGGGATTCCGGATGCGGGGCGTCGCATCAAACAATATTCCCATGAGATGAGCGGTGGGATGCGACAACGGGTGATGATCGCCATGGCGTTATCCTGCCGGCCTACCTTGCTGATCGCAGACGAGCCGACAACCGCACTGGACGTGACGATACAGGCTCAAATCCTGGCGTTGATGCGAAATCTCCAGGAAGACATGGGCATGGCCATCCTGCTCATTACACATGATCTTGGGGTTGTAGCGGCTATGGCCCACGAAGTGGCGGTGATGTACATGGGACGTGTCGTGGAGCGGGCAGCAACCCCGTCATTGTTCGAACATCCGCAACATCCCTATACACAGGCGTTACTACGCTCAATTCCGGGTATGAGCCCCCATAGGGCTAAGCTCGACACGATTTCCGGTTCCGTTCCTGATGCATTACAGCAAATTGCTGGTTGCCCGTTCCATCCACGATGCAATGACATGGTGCCCGGTCGATGTGACCAGGGAGAATCGCCCGGCCTTGAAGAAGTGGAACCAGAACATCAGGTCGCCTGCATACTTCGACATGGGGAGCATGGGCATGGTTGAAGAAAAGACACCGCTGTTACGCGTTCAGGCGTTAAAAAAATACTTCCCGATCGTGAAAGGTTTTTTCAATCGTGTGGTAGGGCAGATCCGTGCTGTTGATGAGGTGAGTTTCTCGTTGCATGAAGGGGAATGCCTGGCGCTCGTCGGAGAGAGTGGTTCGGGTAAAACCACCGTAGGTCGGTCTATCCTCAGGGCCATACAGCCTACCGGTGGTTCCGTATGGATCAAAATAGATGATGTGGATGTGGATATTTCCAAGGCGTCGGAGGCAGAACTCAAAGTCATGCGGCGTCATATGCAATTGATTTTTCAGGACCCGTATTCGTCACTCAATCCCCGTATGACGGTCCTCGACATTGTGGGGGAACCGCTTCTGGTTAATAAGGTGTATAACCGACGTGCGCGTGAAGAGCACGTCGCCAAGTTGCTGAAGCAGGTCGGGTTGGACCCACATCACATGCGTCGATATCCGCATGCGTTCAGCGGCGGCCAGCGTCAGCGGATCGGCATTGCCAGAGCCCTTGCTTTACAACCCCGGCTGATCGTGGCGGATGAACCCGTCTCCGCACTCGACGTGTCGGTACAGGCCCAGGTACTCAATCTACTGCAGGAACTACAGACGCAATATAAATTGACCTATCTCTTTATCTCTCATGACCTCGGTGTGGTTCGGCATATCGCCGATCGGGTGGCCGTTATGTACGCCGGCCGTCTGGTCGAAATAGCGCCGGTAGACCACCTGTTCGATCATCCCCGCCATCCCTATACCGAAGCCCTCATTTCCGCCATGCCGATCCCCGATCCGAAACGAGCCATCCCGCCTGTACTGCTCTCCGGCGAAGTGGCCGATCCCAGCAACCTGCCTGGCGGTTGCGCGTTCCATCCACGCTGCCGATATGCCGAAGACCGGTGCCGACAGGAGATGCCGGACATGCGTGAGGTCGAAGCCGGGCATATGGTCCGATGTCATCTGGCAGAGGCGTTGTCGCTGGAAGGGTTGATGGAACGTGGATGACATCCTACGGAGGCAGGATCTCGCCGTCAAACACGGATAGGGCACCGCTATCTGCTATGGTTGCTGAGGCGATTACGTTGCGAATACCTTTCACACTGTCTGCCGGTTCCACCTGCGCATCAGCACCGCCCATATCGGTTTTTACCCAGCCGGGATGGATGGCCAGGGCGATCACACCACGGTCTTCCAGGTCGGCTGCCATGGAGCGCGTCATGATATTGACGGCCGTTTTACTGGTTCGGTAAGCGTACATCCCGCCGGCGAAGGCGCCGCTGGCCTGTTGGGTGTTGAGCGTACTCGATCCCAGAAAGCTGGTGATGGTAACAATTTTTTTCTGATCGCCGGCGCCTATGTGCTCAATGAAGGCTTCGGCCATCTTCATGGGACCGAAGAGGTTGACACGCATGGTCAGTTCCCAGTCGGCGTAGTTACTGTTGCCGAACGCTTGATCCTCGATACCCCCTTCCGCCAGAGCGATACGACCATATCGACCCGCGTTGTTCAACAAGACATCGATCGACGTCCCTTGCAGCTCAGCAGCCAGTTGGTCGATCGCCCCATGATCGGCTACATCCAGCGTATGTATGCTGACCGCTCCGTTCGCGTTGTTCTCTATCTCCTGAAGATCAATAGTCGCCGATCGGCAGCAGGCGATGACCCGCCAGCCGTCCGCCGCATATTGCCGGACCAGCTCCAGGCCGATACCCCGATTGGCGCCGGTGATAAGTGTAGTTGGCATGAAATTCTCCTGGGTTTTGAAACGACGAAGCTACGAAGCTACGAAGCTGCGAAACATCATCCCTGCAATAAACCTGCTTTCACTACCATCACATTATAGGTGGTATATTTACCTATCGGATTTTTGGATCATATCCTGCCATGTTGGTGAAAGGCAGGCGGTTTCGGAATTCGACACATCCACCACCGGGCTTTCAGGATGGGTACCGTACTCGATCAATACGTCAAAATAGGGTTCACGCGCCTGGGACAGCATCTGTAAAAGTTGTCGGCGTAGTCGTTCACAGGTTCCGGTATCTGTTGCGGCTATGTTGTCCTGTTCATACGGATCCTGCTCCAGGTCGAACAGGAGTTGATGACCGGTCTCATAATACGCATATTTCCATCGATCCGTCACCAGGCCACGCCAGTCGAGGAAATCGAGATTCCAGCGGGGGTTTCCATGCATCTCCAACAGGACAGCGTCAGGCCCCTCAAAAGCATCCCCTCGTAGCGCCGGGGCAAAGTCGATGCCTTGAATATGTGACGGGATTTCAGGACCGAGTAAACCCAGGGTCGTCGGCAGCAGATCGACCAGACTGAACAGGTCGTTGCGTTTTCCCTGAGCCGGGATATGTTCAGGCCAGTGAAAAATCGCAGGGATGCGTATCGATTCCTCTTGTGGGTGGGACTTCCGACAGAACGCATCGTGGCTCCCCATGAAATCGCCATGATCGGAAAAATACACCACCAGTGTATTCTCTCGAAACACCGGTGATCGATTCAACGTGTCCATAAGCCGACCGATATTTTCATCCAGATTTTCTATCATCGCATAGTATATGGCCAGTTGCTGACGTAATTCCTGCTGTCTGTCGCCAAAGTTTGGTCGTACCACAAGCTGTTCCGGATCGAAGCGTTGAAACCGTTCCGGCGCCTCCAGCGGGAAATGCGGCGGTTCAACACTGAGGGTCATAAAGAGGGGCTCTTCGCGGTCATACGATTCCAGATATTGCATTGAAAGATCGGTCAGCGCGTCCGTCTGATATCCATCAAGCCGGCGTGGGTTGACCTCATGTTCATGATAATAAAACCCTTTGAACGGGGCATTGTTGACTTCGAAACCATACCAGTCCTGAAAACCCGCCCGGTGATATTCCGGTGTTCGCATGGGCCAGCGGGTATAGTCCTCGGGGTGTTCCAGAACCGCAGGCGGCGCCTGATCTTTGACCACGCCGCAGTGCCATTTACCAAAATAGGCGGTGTGATATCCTTTATCGCGTAACAGCGTGGCCGTACTGGGCGCGGTGGCCTTGTACACGTCGAAAAACCCTGCACCGGGCCTGCATGGGCGTGCCGTCCGGAAAAAATCGTTCCCCGGGAGGGTGTACACACCGGACAGTTCGCATAGGCACGCGTAAAGGTGACCCCTTCTGTTGCCAGCCGGTCCATGTTGGGTGTACGTACATTCGGATCACCCGTGTGGCCCATGGCCATGCCGCAGTGCTCATCGGATAAGATGTAGATAACGTGTGGAGTTGGCATGGACTTCCCTTTCCGGGCGACGCTTGTGTATGGTCTCTATTTGTAGCTAGAAAATAGTGAAGCGACGGATACCAATTAAGTCAGATTGGGGTTCGGGCAACCGCGTCGAAAAGTTGGTGGCCGCCTGTCCCGCCCGTTCGTGCGCTCGGGTCTCGATCTGCATCACCAGAACATTACGCGACCAGTTGTGTTCCGCCGCTTTAGCTATATACCATTCCCGCGCTTCACGGGTCTTGACTTTGTCGATGAGGGTGCACAGGTGGAACCAAGTCAATCATGCAGCAGCCTGCTGCACAAATTCAGTGTTGGGCCACACATCGGCAAAGGCGCGCATATACTTGAGTTGCTACGGAATGCCGTCACCTACGTCGCCTCATTCATGAAATAAATAATCCGAGGCGTACTGAAGTGAATAGTTTTTCCTGTTTGAAACAGCCTATCGTGAAGGAAGCGTATAATAAGTAATCAGACTTTTCAAATAACACAAAGGAATTAATTCGACCGGCTCTTAGATTCGGTTTTCATTTTGAGCGACAACGAATCGGCAGCGGTGATTTCTGATCCATTACTACTTAAGACAGCTACTCACCCCGCAAGGCATCAATGGGATTGGCCCATGCTGATTTGATGAACTGATAACTGATGGTCAATAGTGCGATGACGGCAGAAACAAGACCGCCCAGAACAAATATCATCCAATCCAAATCGAGACGATAGGCAAAGTCCTGTAACCACCTCTGCATGGCGTAGTAGGCAATTGTCCAGGCGATAAGATTGGCCAGTATCATCAGGTACAAAAATTCTTTGGAGAGGCATCCTACGATATCCGACACTGATGCACCCAGCACCTTGCGCACACCGATCTCGCGGGTGCGTTGCTTCGCGGCTCACGTAACGCAGTCCCAGGATCGCCCTGAACAAACGGGAACGCGAATACATCCAGAAAGTCGCGATTGACCCGGTAGGCCAGATGCTCATAGAAGATCTGATCGCCGTACTGCATCATCCATGTGCCGCTCGGTGGTTGCCTCCGGGCAAATTTCAAGACCTCCGGAAATACCTGACTCATATGCGGTCCGAGTTCCGCCCCGGTCCTGGCGTTCGTACCGTCCACAACCCGGTAGATACGGCCGGCATTCGTGTAGAAATGGTCGTAGTTGCTTTCGTACCGTATATACATAATGATCAGAATACTGCATGCCATGCCGACAGCTAATCCCAGGATGTTGATCAGGGAATACCCTTTATATTTGATCAAATTACGCATAGCTATAGTCAGATAGTTTTTGAACATCACAGATTCCCTTTAGGCTATCAGGCGAAGAATTATGGACTTTCTACGTGCATTGCGTTTTCTCTGATCAAAACCAAGAATTTTTGGGCAAATGAACAGCGATACATTTATATAGATAATCGTTATATAATGTTATGCCTGCTCAGCGCAAGCCCGGCGGCGACGCTGATGAAGGCATCACCCGTTCGAATTTTCATGGCGCCGAATGTATCGGTCAAAACCTTCTGGACCGCCGGAATATACGACGTGCCTCCCGTTACGAAGAAGGAATCAATCTGATCTGCCGCGAGGCCCGATGTCACAAGAAGTTGATCGATGCAGGAGCCGATTTTGGTGATATGTGTATTAGTCAGCTCCTCGAACTCTGGTCGTGATATACACTCATTGATGACGATACCAGATTGGTTGAACGCGAGCTGTGTATCCATGTCGGATGAAAGGTTGTGCTTTGCCTTTTCGATCGTCTGGAAAAGAGAAAATCCCAGATTCTCCTCGATAAGCGCAATTAACCTTTCTATCGGTTCAGCATCGTTACTCGTCCGCAGCAGGTGCTTCACGAATTCCCGCGTCTTCCGGTCCTTCAGGAACGTGATGCGCTGCCACCGACACAGATCTTGCATCAGATGGCGGGGCATGGGTAGCCATTTATCCCAATCTTTATATTCGATTTCCGACCCGAAATATTTGATGAGTCTCCGCCACATGATCGAGGAATCGAAATTATTGCCCCCCACATACACCCCATCGACGCCCAGGATATCTGAAGAACGGTCGGTTTTGTCTACATGATCCGGCCCGAGACGCATAATGGTGAAATCCGAGGTGCCGCCGCCGAAATCGGCGATGAAGGCGATCTCTTCGCCGCTGATGCGCCGTTCATATTCGAAGGCGGCAGCGATGGGTTCCTTCTGCACGTATACTTCCTCAAACCCTGCCTGATGCGCTGCATTCACAATGCGTGCTTCAGCAAGGGCATCTCGTTCAGGATCCGGGGAGAACAAGGCCGGGCGACCGATGATCACCTCGGACACCTGCTCACCCACATACGCATCGGCCTGCTTCTTTACAAAGCTCAGGATAACACTTATCAATTTTTCCAGGGTGGCATACCCCAGTTGTCCACCAACAGTTGTACCTTTAAAGTTCTTGTCCGGTAAAAACGATTTTATAGATTGCATCAGTCGACCATTCATGCCGCTGTTCAGATAACCGTCTATAGCGTTTTGCCCGATCATTAATTCCCCACCGAATTCCGGGAAGAAAATTAATGAAGGAATGATAGGCCGTCTATTCGCTCCGATGGGCAGCACCTCACAGGTGTTATCACGTTCGATGGCCACAGTGGTGTTCGTGGTTCCAAAATCGAGTCCATACCTCATAATGCTCCTTAGTATATCCTGACAGTATCGATCCGCGATGAGAGACGTAACGGACCCCCAGGCAGATGGATATAAAATCTATTCCCCCAGATCTTCGTACAGATCCGGCCGGCGATCCGCCTGAAGAAAATCTCTGACGTCCATGGCCGGATAGCCGCCGCATCGCTGGCGTTGCCAGTGGAAGGGGACCGGCGTACGCACCAGCGCCAACCCTTCGTAATGTCCGGCGTTTGCGAGCATCGTACCGTCCGGATGCACGATACACGACTGGCCGAACATCATACCCGCTTTCCAGGGCAGATCAATAGGACATCCATAGCTGGAGCGCACCATGTACGCTTTGGTATCCATCGCCCTGGTTTTGAGAATCGCCTCACTCGCCATCTCATGATCGGATCGCTGGAGGGATGGAAAAAAGATCACATCCGGCTTGCGCAGCGTCAGGGTGGCGAACAGTTCAGGGAAATAGATATCGTAGCATATCACGATTGCGATGCGTCCGTGGTCTGTCTCGAACACCGTGATCTCGTTGCCCGGGGTCACCGCCAACAGCTCTTTTTCTCCCAGCGTCGGATGGGTCTTGTCGTAATATCCCGCCACCGCACCGTCCGGTCCGATCAGATAAGCACGATTCAGGAACCGTCCCTGTTCCTGCATGAGGACAGGCAGGATGATATACGCGCCGTGTTGTCCTGCCAGCGCCTGCGTACGGTCAAGCAGTTCGTCGGCATTCGAGGCCAGTGCCTGCATTTCCTGTTCTGTAACCCCGAACACATTGAAATACTCCGGCAGACAGCATAACTCCGCGCCTGCCTGAAGCGCTTCCTTCAGGTAGCCTAAGCCTGCCTCGATGATACGGGTATGGTGCTCTGACGACTTTTCGGCGAATACAGGTGGCTGTATGGTTGCGATGGTGATACGGTTCATAGTGATTGCTCAAATGATGGTGAGATGGTTTTTGAACATGATATCATTGATCCTCACTCAGTGGGAGGTTCATGAGCACCATTTCTCTGTGACGAAGGGTACGGATAGCGACCTCCCAGGGTAACGTAAATGATTGAAAAGCTTCAAACGAAATTCTATCCACATCATAGTCTTCGATTACATTCCGGAATATATCGAACATCTGCTCGCGATACATATCGATCTGTTCGAGGTCTTCCACTTTTCGGATCTGGTCGTCAAGACGCAGGATTTCATTATTATACATATCGGCGCGGTTCTTCTGGCTTCGTTGCAGCCGTGAACGCAATTGCCACAGTCCTGAAATGATTAGCACCGCCATGGACATAAACAAGGCGATCACCTCGGCATATTGCACCAGAAACCCGGGCTGATCCTGCATATAGTATGCTCTGGCGCCAGAATGCAGAGGCAGGCTTAACGTTTCTCCAGCGCCAGGCGGACCGATGGTACTTGCCAGAGGGTGTTGCACGACCAATTCGTTTCGGTGCTCAAAGAGGATCCTGGTAATCTCAGCGATAACGGCTGAATCGATATCCTTGTGGGCGAGCAAATGAGCCACCAGAGATACGGTCGGTATATCTGTTTCCGGCATAGGCGGCGCGGCGATGTATAGGCCTTTCGGGATGATCGTCACTTGAAGAAACGGCCGTATTGTTTTCAGCGCGTCCCCCTCATCGATCGGTATTAATTCGGCATGTCCTGAATAGTTTTGTTACCGAGCACCGATGTATGGCATATGACATCGACTTTGCCGTCTTTACGTGCCTGACCGGCCTCGTCGGGCGATAGATTGACGAGCTGAAAATCACTTTCCTTTATGCCGTAATGTTCGATAATCTGGGAAAAGAGCTGGTATGACCCGCTGCCTTCGGACAAGAGAAGCGCCGCCGTACATGCCAACTCGATGGCCGTATAGCCAGCCTGTGTGGTGGCCGGTATGGCGTCCATCAGCGGCAGAGCGAACAGGCTTTGGCTGAAGAGGGAGATGGGGGGAGGCATAAGTTCTGAGTTCTATGTTATACCAATTGTTGAATTATAAATTGTGAATTATGATCAATAACATTATAATTTTCTGTAAGTTATAGGAAATTATACATGGTCTATCGTATGACAATTGGTATAATTATAGTACCTCGAAGTTCGGTCGAGATGACAAATCGGAATTTTGTCGTGTACTTATTGTCGTGTACTATAAACGATGGATACAGGATTGGAATTACAAGAAGATAAATCGTACTGTCAATCAAAACTTTCGGTGTTTGTGAGATCTCTTCAAAAAACACTTGGGGCTGATGGTGAAAATACATAAATTGGTTAGCTGATCATAGATAATCAGGCTGATATAAAACATCAGAGCAAGTAGCAGGTAGTACGTACTTTCAACTATACGACCTGCCACTCGCTATCCGCCATCCGCGTTACTGTAAAGGATCATTAACCATGCTTACAGATGAACAGGTCGCCGAATTTCACCGGAATGGATTCCTCAACGGGGGCCGTATTCTGGATGAGGACGGCGTGCAGGAGTTGAAGGATGAGCTGGATCGTATTCTGGCTATCGGGCCGGAGGGATTTCCGGAGGGCGCCACGCCGCGCCCGGTGTTGTTTCACAATATGGTCGGGGGTCGCGACCCTGAAAAGTGCGTCTGGCAGATCGTCAATATCTGGGAGGTGTCTTCTGCGTACGAACGGCTGATGCACCACCCGTTTATCGTAGACGCCATCAGCCGGTTGACCGGCGCCGATGAACTGATGGTCTGGCACGATCAGATCCAGCACAAACCAGCCGGACACGGAGGCGTGACCGGCTGGCATCAGGATGCGCCGTTATGGCCGATTATTCGGCCGATGACACCGGTATCCGCCTGGGTGGCGCTCGACGATGCTACGGTCGAAAACGGATGCATGTGGATGACGCCGGGCAGCCATTCATGGGGAAATCATATTGAATTTCTGCGGACGCAGGCGCATCTCCAGCAAAAGGAGGAGTTTGGTAACATCGAAGGATTTACACCTCCTGATGATGCGGAAGTTACTACCGTAGAACCCCGTCCCTGGCCCGTGAAAGCCGGTGAAGTCTCCCTGCATCATTCCCTGACCTGGCATGGTTCGCCTTTCAATCATTCGGACCAGCAGCGCCGTGCCATCGCCATGCATTATATGACCGGCGAATCCCGGTTCGTCGCCGGCGGGCAGCATGTCATGAAAACCTACGTTCATATGGACGACGGCGAATTAATGAGCAAAGCCGGCCCTCATTTCCCATCCGTCATGAAAAACGGACAGGTTTTGAACGCGGCATCATAAACAGTCGGACGCCGGTGTACAACGCGTTGTACGCCGACACTGGTTATTCGCAATTTGCAATTGTATCAAGGAGCCATACATGGACATCGTACGTATCGGTGTGATCGGCGTAGGCAACATGGGCGGCAATCATGTCGGTTATCTGGCCAAGGGTGATATACCGGGGGCGAAACTGACCGCCCTTTGCGACACGAATGCAGAACAGTTAGCCCGGATGAAGGCTCTATCCGGGGAGAATGTCGCGACTTTTGAAGAGGCGGACGCACTGATGCAATCGGATCAGATCGATGCCGTCATTGTGGCCACACCCCATTACGATCATCCGCCGCTGGCCATCAAGGCGCTTGAGCGCGGTCTGCACGTGATGATCGAAAAACCGGCCGGCGTGTATACCAGACAGGTACGGGAGATGAATGAGGCGGCCGAGAAGAGCGATCGGGTTTTCGGGTTGATGTTCAATCAACGTACTCTGGGACAGCATCAGAAATTAAAAGAACTGGTGGGTTCGGGTGAGCTGGGTGAGCTGCGCCGTACGAACTATATCATCACCTCCTGGTTCCGGGCACAGAGCTATTATGACTCCGGCGGATGGCGTGCTACCTGGGCGGGTGAAGGCGGCGGCGTCCTGGCCAATCAGTGTCCTCATAATTTAGATCTCTGGCAGTGGATTTGCGGTATGCCGGTACGTATGCGGGCGTTCTGCGCCTTCGGTAAATACCATACTATCGAAGTGGAAGATGACGTGACCGCCTATGTAGAATACGAAAACGGCGCCACAGGCGTGTTCATCACCACAACCGGCGAAGCGCCGGGAACCAACCGTATGGAAATCACGGGTGACAACGGCAAGGTGGTGATGGAGGAAGGAAAGATCACCTTCTGGCGGAACCGGACACCGGCTCATATCTTCAATAAGGAATGGAAAGGCGGCTTCGGTAGTCCCGAAACCTGGAAATGCGAAATTCCGTTTAAGGGCGGCGGTGAGGAACATCGCGGTATTACCCAAAATTGGGTACAGGCGATCCTGAACGGAACGCCGCTGCTCGCGCCGGCCGTAGAAGGCATCAACGGCGTGCAACTGTCCAACGCCATGCTGCTGTCCACCTGGCTGGATGACTGGGTCGATATCCCGGTGGATGAAGACCTGTATTACGAAAAGCTCCAGGAGCGCATTAAACATTCGACGGTTAATAAAGATCCGTCGGAAAACCGAACTTTGGATGTGGACGGTACGTTCTGATTGCAGTCCCCCTGAATGAATACGACCCTTTATAAAAGGACGCTATTATGGATCAAGCATTGAATTTTGTATCTTCGGATGCGCCTTTGTCTATTCCGAACTTGATTTTAAATCTATCCATCGGCATTGTGCTGTCGTTGATACTCCGGTGGCATTTTTAACGATTTGGATCGACCCTGTCCAATCGTTCCGAATTCAATCTGGTTTTCCCCTTCGTTCTCTTGACGACCGTCCTGATCATTACGGTCGTCAAATCGTCCCTGGCTTTATCACTCGGGCTCGTCGGCGCTTTATCGATCGTCCGGTTTCGCACGCCGATCAAAGAGCCGGAGGAACTGGCCTATCTGTTTATCGCCATCGCTATGGGGCTTGGTCTGGGCGCCAATCAGACGTTGCCTACCATTGTGGCTGGTCTAATGATCCTCGGCGTGATGGCCGTGCTGGGCACATTCCGGAACCAGCAGGACGGTAAACATATTTATCTTTCACTGGATTGGCAATTAGAAGAGGATGCCGAAAACGACCATAAATTGGACCAACTCAATAAAATGATAGATCAGCACACGACGGCCAGCGATCTGCGCCGTTTTGACGCGCGTGACCAGTCATTCGAAGCGACCTATGTACTCGAGACCTGGAAAATGCCAAATCGCTGACGACTCTGACCAGCGCATTGCAGCAGATGTTTCCTTCTATCGGCATTACCTTTCTGGATCAGAACCAGATGCCCCGGGTGTAACATGGATTTGAACACAACAGAAGAAGTGCGTCTGGAGATCAAATTCGTTGCCTATGCCTATGAGGTAGATCGTGTCGTGCAATGGTTACGTTTACACCACGCCGCCTTTGACAAGCCCTTTCCGGATCGCCACGTGCACAACGTGTATTTCGATAGCTATGATTATGATGCGTATGGTGAGAATCTATCGGGGATCAGCAAGCGGGTGAAGGTGCGCTATCGGTGGTACGGAGAAGAGCGCTATCCGGATGTCGGCGTACTGGAAATAAAATACAAACGAAATAAATACGGCTGGAAACACCGATTCCCTGTTACGATCTCTCCGTTACAATCCGGTAAGAGATGGCGCGATATCCGAAAAAGTATTGCTGATGAGCTACCTACTATGGGTAGAATCTGCCTGGATACCTATCCTCAGCCTGTTATCCTCAATCAATACAATCGACAATATTTTGTATCCAGAGATAAATCCGTACGCGTGACCATCGATACCGGCATGAAGGTATACGACCAGCGATATAAACCGGAGCCGAATGTAAACCGCCGGGCTAATATATCGGATCTTATGGTTATTGAGTTTAAAGCGAAACCGTCGGCCAGAGATCATATTGA
>CAJXCW010000053.1 GCA_913051705.1 uncultured bacterium | reverse complement strand
GATGGGGCGCGCACATTTACCCAGGTAACTGGCAATAATATAGGCCGCCGGATGGCGATCATTCTGGATGGCCGTGTTTTTTCCGCACCCAACATTCAGGGGCGTATTCCGAACGGGCGCGGTGAAATAACCGGTATGAATTCCCTTGAGGAGGCCAAGGATCTGGCTATTGTGCTGCGTGCCGGCGCTTTGCCTGCTCCGATGGAGATCAGTTATAAGCAGGTCGTTGGTCCTTCTCTGGGCGCCGATGCGATTAAATCCGGTAAGTGGGCTTCTATTCTGGGGTTGATTGCCGTGTTTATTTTCATGGCGATCTACTACCGGACGTCCGGCCTGATTGCTAATTTCGCTCTGATTCTCAACCTTCTTTTTCTTCTGGCCGTCATGGGTGCCTTCAATGCGACGTTGACGTTACCAGGCATCGCCGGGATTATTCTGACTATGGGGATGTCCATTGACGCCAATATTCTGATATTTGAGAGGATCAAGGAAGAACTCAGGGTGGGGAATAAGACCATAAGGCAGGCAGTAAACAGCGGGTACGACAATGCGCTCAGAACCATAGTCGACGCTAATATTACTACGTTGATTACCGCCTTTGCATTGTACGAATTCGGTACCGGTCCCATCAAGGGATTTGCTGTTACATTGGGTTTTGGGATTATGATCAGTATGTTCACAGCCATTATTATTACACGCACATTGTATGATACCCTTATTGAACGATGGCATCTGGAAGGGGTCAGCATCGGCAAGGCTGATCCATTCGGTCGATACACCTTCAGCTTTATGAAATTCGGTAAAACCGCTTTTATAATCACCTGGAGCGTCATCCTTATCGGGCTGATCACGATCGGCGTTCGCGGTGGGATAAAATGGGGTCTTGATTTCCAGGGGGGCTCGCTTATAGAGGTGCACTTCGATCCACCGGTAGAGGTGCAAACCATACGTAATGCTCTGGGTAATGTGACCATTGATGGCCAGAGCCTGGATTTGAGTCAAAGCGAAATCAAAACGTTCGGTGAAGACAATATTCTTGTTCGGGTCGCCTCAAGTGAGTTTAGCGAGGAGCAGCTTGGAACCGCGGTGAAGGCCACACTAAAAGCGCAGTTCCCCGAAAGCCTGAAGGGGGATGAGTCAAATTGGCGACGGCAGGAATCCAGTGTGAGTCCCAAAATAGGGAAAGAACTGATGGTGGATGCTATGGGGGCTGTCGGCGCGTCTATCATCGGTATCATTTTGTACATCACCTTTCGTTTCCGTCAGGTCAACGGATTCCGGTTCGGCGTTGGGGCGATTGTGGCGCTTGTTCATGATGTATTGATCGTCCTGGCCGTGTTCTCTATTATTGGGGAAGAATTATCGATGCCTGTGGTCGCTGCCCTGCTCACGGTGGTCGGTTATTCCACCAACGATACCATTGTGGTCTTTGACCGTATAAGGGAAAGCCTGGGCCGCGCACGTAAGGAAGGATTTTCGGGCGTTGTGGACCGAAGTATCAACGATTGCCTTAACCGGACGATGATGACCTCGCTCACCGTTTTACTGGTTCTTGGTTTTCTGCTCGCGGGCAGCACATCCAGCAACTGGGGCTTTTCATTGGCGCTGACCTTCGGCGTCATCACTGGAACATATTCTTCAATTTTCATAGCCAGCCCGATTGTAGTCTGGTGGCAAAATTGGGTGGCGAAAAAGAGAGAAGAGATCCGGCGCACCAAAAAATCAACCCGGTCCAGAGTTGCTCAAGCCGGTTAATATAATCAAACGGTTCGGACAGGCGGAAAGGAGGCAGGTAACCCTTTTCGCCTGTTTTGTATCTGGTCGCGAAGCTATGAAGCTTCGTCGATATGGAATAACCTATGTCTCCTGTCGATCGTATTAAACAGTTACGTCAGGAAATCAGGGACCATGATCACCGGTATCATGTTCTGGCCGAGCCTGTTGTCAGCGATTATGACTACGATGTGCTGATGAAGGAGTTGCTGGATATCGAGGCCGCCCACCCGGATCTGGTCACACCTGACTCTCCGACCCAACGGGTAGGTGGCGCTCCTTATTCTTCCTTTCCTGTTGTAACACATCCGGTCCCCATGCTATCCATAAGCAATACGTATGATGCCGACGAAATTCTTGATTTCGATCGACGCGTACGAGATATCCTGGGCGATGAGGAAGCTTACAGTTATGTCGTCGAGTTGAAGATCGATGGGGTGGCTGTCAGTCTGCGATATGAAGACGGGGTACTGATCCTGGGATCGACCCGGGGTGATGGGGTACAGGGCGATAATATTACCGCAAATTTGCGGACCATTCGTTCTATTCCGCTACGTATTGCTGTAGATCACCCTGCGATAAATCAGCTTGAAGTCCGTGGTGAGGTCTACCTGTCCCATGCCGGTCTGGAACAAATGAATCAGGTTCGTAGCGAGCGTGAAGATCCATTGTTCGCCAATCCTCGTAATGCCACGGCCGGCTCATTGAAACTGCTTGATTCACGCCAGGTGGCGGAGCGACCGCTACAGGTCTTTCTGTATTCCCTGCGTTTTGAAGATGAAACAGGTGTTTTGGCCGTTCAGCCTGAATTAGATAGCCATTATGGTAGATTACAATGGTTGGCCGGTCATGGATTTTCAACGAATACAAACGCACAACGGTTTGATACCATCGATGGGGCCATTGGCTATTGCAAGGCCTGGGAGTCAAAACGAAGTGACCTGCCATACGACATCGACGGCATGGTTATTAAAGTGGATTCGATTCGGCTGCAGCAAGAGCTAGGAGCCACTCTGAAAAGTCCTCGTTGGGTCGTTGCCTACAAATTTGCAGCCCAACGCGCTGTAACGTGGCTGAACGATATTCGTCTGCAGGTCGGTCGTACGGGGGTTGTAACGCCGGTGGCTGAGTTGGAGCCGGTCTTCCTGGCCGGTTCGACGATCAGTCGGGCGACCCTGCATAATGAAGACGAAATCCTGCGCAAAGATATTCGGATCGGTGATACCGTGGTCATTGAAAAGGGCGGCGATGTTATTCCCAAAGTTGTTGAGGTGGATTTTGACAAGCGCCAGGAAGGGGCGCCGCCGTTTAAAATGCCCGCCGAATGCCCCATTTGCCACACGCCGCTTATGCGTATTCAAGATGAAGTGGCCTTGCGTTGTGAGAATGTATCCTGCCCGGCACAAATACAGGCGCGGCTGGAACATTTTACGGCTCGAAATGCGATGGACATCGATGGTTTCGGCCCGGCTGTAGCAGAGCAATTACTCTCGCATGATTTGATGCAGGATGTCGGGGATATTTTTTCTTTGACTCAAGAACAATTCATGGCCCTGGAGCGGATGGGCCCTAAGTCCGCGGACAATCTTATTCGGTCGATTGAAGCCAGTAAAGACCGGCCCCTGGACCGTATTCTGTTCAGTCTGGGTATTCCGCATGTGGGGGAGCGGGCTGCGCGTCAGATTGCGGATCGGCGCCGGTCTTTAGATCAGATCATGACAGCTACCGTCGAAGAACTGGCCACCATCCCTGAAATAGGCCCTACCATCGCCGAAAGCGTGGTCAATTTTTTTCAAAATGATCAAAATAGGACGGTTATCGAAAAACTCCGACAAGCGGGACTTAATATGAAACTGCCGGAGCTACCGGTCGGTACGGCTTCACAAGCGTTGAACGGCAAAATTTTTGTTATCACCGGTACGTTGGCAAATTATACACGAGATGAAGCCGCTGCTCGAATTGAGTCGTCGGGCGGTCGAGTGACGGCCAGTGTGAGTAAAAAAACAAATTATGTCCTAGCCGGTGAGAGCGCTGGTTCGAAGCTGGATAAGGCGCAAGCGCTCGGTATACAGGTTTTGGATGAGACCGCATTCGAGCAGCTCTTTGAGACCGGGAGTGATGGCCAGCTTAACCTGCTGTAGGTGAATCGTAGAAGATTAGAATCACGGAGAGGTTTTAAGGTTTTGCAATCAGACAATAAACCAATTACTCAACTATGGCGTACTCGCAACGTGTCTACAGGACACTTGCCATGACCAATTCTTGAGGCGTTATGAAAACATATGGTTGTCAATCCATGGTGGGCACGTTGAACCGGGCGATGGTGAAAAGGCCACAGGAGTCTTATATCGATGATGGGCGGATAGATGCGCAGTGGGAAGCGCTCGCCTATCTTGGACGGCCGGATCTCGGGCAGGCGATTGAGGAACACCGACGATTTGTGATTTTACTGGAAGCGGCCGGTGTTGAGGTAGACTGTTTGCCGGCGGATGATCAGACCGGGTTGGATTCCATGTATACGCATGATCCGGTTGCTTCGGTGACGGATCAGGGCGTTATTCTATCCCATATGGGCAAAGAAGCACGGATGGAAGAGGTGCAGGCCATCGCGGATGTGTTTGAGCAACAGGGGATTCCGATTTCAGGGCGCATAGAACCTCCGGGTATGATCGAAGGCGGGGATGTCGTCTGGCTGAATAAGCGGTTGGTGACCGTCGGGCTTTCCTATCGCACCAATGGGGAAGGTATACGGCAATTTCAGGGATTCATGAAGCCGCTGGAGGTGGAAGTCATCGCCGTGCCGATGGTACACTGGGATGGTCCCGGTGCCGTGCTGCATTTGATGTCGATTATCAGCATGCTGGACAAGGATCTGGCGATTGTCTACGATCGTCTGCTGCCTATTCCATTCCGGGAGTTGTTGCTCGCCCTGGGTATTAAAACGGTACCGGTGCCGGATGAAGAATATGACTCTCTGGGATGTAATGTTTTAGCGGTCGGACCGCGTCATTGCCTCATTCGAAGCGGTAATAGCCTGACCGTACAGCGTATGCGCGATGCGGGTTGCCGGGTTGAGGAATTCGACGGTGACAACATTTGTTACAAGGGGAGTGGGGGACCGACGTGTTTGACGAGACCGGTGTTGAGGCAAGGATGAATTATGAAGTATGAATTATAAATTATGAACCGCGTAGCGTTCGCTGGAGCCCGTAGGGATCAGCAATGACGAATTATGGGAGTGGTCATGCGTACCTATCGTGTAGGATTTATTGGATGTGGAGGGATATCGCGTGCCCATGCAGATGGGTATAAGCATGTCCGCAATGCGCAGATCGAATTTGTGGCCGGATCAGATATAGATCCTGATGGAGAAAAGGCCCGGCGGTTGGCTGACGAATATGGGGTCAAATTGTATGCGGATCATGAAGTCATGCTGGCGCAAGAAGATCTGGATTTGATCAGCATCTGCACCTGGCCACGTGGCCATTGTGAGGCCACTGTAGCAGCGGCCGGGCATTCCGTCAAGGGGATCCTGTGTGAAAAGCCCATGGCCGTTACGTTGGAAGAAGCGGATCGTATGATCCACGCATGTGGGCAGGCCGATGTGGCGTTGGCCATTGGTCATGCCCATCGTTTTTCACCACAGGCGGTACGGGCACGTGAATTGGCGCAGGCCGGAGAAATTGGTCACGTTAAAATGATCTGGGGCCATTGTTCTCTGGATCTGATGAACAACGGCACGCATGTGATAGATCTGATCAATTATCTGAATGGCGATGTCGAACCCCTGTGGGTTATGGGTCAGATCGAGCGTCATCGTAACCTGGAAGGCCGCGGCAACCATCCGGATATGATGGTTGAAGATATGGCGATTGGTAGAGTGGGATACAGTAACGATGTGGTTGGACTGATTGAATTAGGGGAGCGGGCAGATCAGGCCTTTGCTTTTCGTATCATTGGTTCCGATGGGATCATAGAAGTCAATACACCTGATGGCCCCCCATTAAAAATATTGTCCGGATTTCGCCAGCAGGGCTGGTATGCCCCTGAGTTACCCGATTCCCGTTCAAGTTTTCATAGCGAATTAGAAGAGTTGATTGATGCCGTAGAGGGGCGTGTCGTCCATCGGTCGAATGCGAAGAACGGTCGCCGTGCTCTGGAAATCATCATAGGTATTTTTGAATCTTCAGCACGTCGGACAGCGCTCGATTTCCCCATCGAGGTGCGGGATTTTCCGTTGGAGCGGATGATCAGAGAGAAGATGATTTAATTATGATTTCAAGAGCATTCAAAATTTATCATTTATAATTCATAAATAGTATAGAGGTGTCCCTTTGCCCGATGAAACATATACAAATCGATTGATCCATGAGACCAGTCCCTATTTGCACCAGCATGCCCATAATCCGGTACATTGGTATGCGTGGGGAGAAGAGGCGTTACAGAGAGCGAAGGCGGAAGACATGCCGATTATGCTGTCCATCGGCTATTCCGCCTGTCACTGGTGCCATGTGATGGCGCATGAGTCGTTTGAGAATCCGGATATCGCGGCGATCATGAATGCGCATTTTGTAAACGTCAAGGTGGACCGGGAGGAACGGCCCGACCTGGATGAAATATACATGAATGCGGTGACCACCATGACCGGTAGCGGCGGCTGGCCGATGACGGTTTTTCTGACACCCGATTTGAAGCCGTTCTATGGCGGGACGTACTTTCCTCCCGATGATCAGCACGGCCGCCCGGGGTTTCCTCGTATTTTGCAGGCGGTGGCGCAGTTCTACAAGGATCGGCGGGCAGATGCGGAAGAACAGGGGGATAAGCTTCAAGCGCGCGTGGCCGAAATCACACAGTTTACTTCCAATACGGATGCTCTGGATATTGATTTGATGGACCGGGCTTTTGAAGGGATCTCCGAAACATTCGACCAGGTAAATGGCGGATTTGGTACGCAGCCTAAGTTTCCCGGATCAATGACGCTGTCATTCTGCTTGAGAGAGCATCTCCGTACGGGCAATCAGACCGCGCTCGACATGGTTACCCAGAGCCTTCACAAAATGGGTAACGGCGGTATGTACGATCAGTTGGGCGGTGGTTTTCATCGATATTCTGTAGATGCGGAATGGCTGGTGCCCCATTTTGAGAAAATGCTCTACGACAATGCGCTGCTTATGCGGATGTATGTTGAAGGGTTTCAGGCTACCGGAGATCCTATGTTCCAGCGCATTGTCGAAGAAACGGCAACCTATCTGTTACGCGAAATGATGCAACCCGGCGGCGGTTTTTATGCTACGCAAGATGCGGATAGCGAGGGTGAGGAAGGCAAATATTTCGTGTGGACCCGTGAAGAGATTCTCGGTTTGCTCGGAGAAGAGAAAGGCGCTCTGTTCTGTCGTTATTACGGTGTCGAAGAAGGGGGTAATTTCGAATATGGCGCCAGCATCCTCCATGTGGATACGGAGGTAGAGCCGCTGGCGGTACACCTGGATGTTGAGCCAGCCTATTTCAGGCAGGTGATTGCAGAAGGTCGACAGATATTATCCGATGTGCGTGACAGACGTATCAAGCCGGGACGGGATGACAAAATCATGACCGACTGGAATGGTCTGATGATCGGCAGTATGGTTCAGGCCTACCGTGTTTTCGGGCATCGGGCTTATCTCAGCGCTGCGGAAGGATCGATGCAGTTCATATTGGATACGCTTTATCAAGACGGCCGTTTACTACACGTTTACAAAGACGGCGTCGCCAAGCTCAACGGCTATCTTGATGACTATGCCTTTATCACAGACGCCCTGCTTGATCTGTATGAGGCCACCTTTGATACCCGTTGGTTCGAGTTGGGGCATACGTTGATGGAGACGACGATCACCCAGTTCTGGGATGATGACGGCGGTGGTTTCTTTTTTACCAGTGCGGATCATGAACAACTGATCGTCCGTTCGAAAAATCCGTATGACAATGCTATTCCTTCGGGCAATGCCATGTGCGTCCATAACCTGTTACGTCTGTCCGCCTTTACCGGTCGATCCGAATACCGGGATAAAGCGCATCAGATCCTGTGTATCTTTTCCGATCATATGGAAAAGGCGCCAGGCGGGTTCGGACATTTGTTGTCGGGATTGGCGTGGCATCTTAATCAGCCTGAGGAGATCGCGATCATCGGTGCCATAGATGACGAAACGACGCAAGCGATGTTGAAGGCGGTCAACACAGGTTTCCGGCCATACAAAGTGGTTGCGTTGTATGATCCGGCTTCCGGCCAGGCGCGGGCGGCGGAGATTATTCCGTTGCTGGCAAACAGGGCACCGGTTGATGGAAAAACCACCGCGTATGTCTGTGAGAACTTTGTCTGCCGGCAGCCGGTGACGACGGCAGAAGAGTTGGTGGGACTGTTGACCTAATACAAAAAGGAGAGATCACATGAGACGAGATGCATGGCGAAGGCTCTTTTTTCTTCTCGCGACGGTCATATTCACCCTGTCGGTCGCTGGGGCGGCTGAATCTCAGGTCGCTTCCACATTCGACGAGGCCTACGCCGGGTATTATCCTTCATTCTTTCCCCTCGTAATTAGAGTAGAGTTTGTAGGTTGAAAGGTTGTGAATACTGTTTTAACCTTCTATAAAAAGATAGGATTACTCCAGGCTTTCTTGCCGTCGGAGCGGTGTAGTTCGACGCGGATGTAGCGGTGTTCACGCCTGGGAAGCGTCCATTCGAGTTCGCGGACCGAACCTTTGCCGCCATGTACCGTTTTGATCGGACCCTGTTCCGACAGTATGGCGATGCCCTGTACCGGCTCCGAACGAATAAAAATCCGGTCACCATCGCACTCAACATGTTCAAATGCAGGCCCCATGGTTGCATAAAAACGGCCCTCTTTAAGCGCTTGGACAACGGCAGATTCTTCTTTGTCGCAGTAGACTTCCACCCATCCCAAGCCACGATCCCATACGGAATGACTGTCGTCGGTCGCCAGACCCCACACCAGGCGACCGCGCCGGAGCAATTCATCCCAGTGTGTCAGGGAAAATTCAGAGCCGTGGCCGATACAACCCGTGTTGACGATCTCAATCGAATGATACCGGTCCAGTTCCAGCAATCTGTCCACCGACATACCGGACCAGGTAGGATGGTTCAGCGTGGAGAAACCGCCCTGATCGTTGATCCAGTCGATGACCTCCTGAGACCTGGTGCAGGTTCGGTCGCCGTGATCAACCGGTGAGTCGGTATGGACCCCAGTGGCCAGAATGTGCTCCCGATGCGAAAGTGACGGTTCGTTGCTGCTGAGCACCAGCACCCGATCCGTCGAGGCATGGCTGTTATCCCGCCACTGATTGTGGTCGGTGATGGCCAGTATGTCGTAATCGAGCGCTTCATAGGCAGCGACGACCTCCTTGAGGCTGAAAGCGCCGTCGGAGAAGGTGGTGTGCGTGTGAAGATTCGTTTTGAGTGATGGGCCGGTCAGGCAGATGGGTTGCATGGAGATCAGGGTGGAAGGATGGGCGGGTGGCCGGGTTCAGGTTTATTTCAGCAAGGTCATGCGCTTGGTATCGACAAATCCGGTGCTGCTGGTTACACGGTACAGGTAAATACCGCTGGCGACACTGAGGAAAATCCGGCGGTTGCCAGAATGTTAACGCCGCCGATCAAGGTCACGTGGGACGACGGGTTACGGCCTGTATATCCGATTCATTATCGAATATATCCAGCAGCGCTGTTTTCAGGAGGCTCAGATCATAGTGCGCTTCGGCTAAGAATAAGGTAGAGACAATATTTGATACCGTCAAGAGCGTTTCACGGTCCAGTTCATTCTCAGCAATCTTGAAATACTCAAAAGCCACTTGATACGGCCCCGGTAGATCCGAGCGGTCCACAAGTTCGGCCAGTGTTGTGGGCGCCCGCCAGGGGTTATCGCCGTTGTAGAGGACGATGGGAAATAACGGCGGCAGGGTGCGCACCCTGGCATGTGTTTTGACGTAATTCATCTAGAAATCAGTCAGATAATTAAGCACCCTGAGTGCCATGAATCGGGGTGCCATAGATTGAAATTCCAGGATGATATAGATGTAGATGTTTGAGTCACGCAGCGGCAGTTAGTAGATCGGATCGCTCTCTTTGGTTCGGTATCTTTCATCGATGAACGTCTTGTCGATGGCTTCACCTTTCTCGAAATCGACTTCCTTGACCCAATCTTCTCTGACGAACGTCTCAAGCAGTTGTCTCAAAATGGTTCGGTTGGAGAACAGGCGTTTGTAGCCTTTGTCGTGTAATTGCGGCATAGGGGATTCCGTCTATAGGTGATCCCGTTTTATCATATAGTCGGAAACAACAGAGAAATCCCGTTAGGAAAAATAGAGCGGGCAGCATGAAGCTATGATCTACTGTTCCTCACATAGTACTCAAATGTGCGCTTTCTTTCCGTCCATATACTGAGCCCACATTTGGAGTTAGGTTTCTTCGAGATGGCGGATGCCCGTGGCCGATGTGCATTTTCTCTTCCTCGCCTCAGTGTCGAGAACTTCCGTTTGACATGATCTGTTAATGTTATACATTTGCTTTATGACTTCCCCTGATTCTTCTTCTCAATCTTCGCCATCGTGGATACGTCGCTGGCGTTATGTGATTATCCTGCCGCTGGTCTGGTTATTGACCGGCGGGCTGGTCTGGCAGGGGTATGCCTGGTGGAACGACCCACAGGGCAATCGGCTGTCTGACGAAATCAGCCCCTATTTGCAGCTCCATGCGCATAATCCGGTGGACTGGTACCCGTGGGGTCCGGAAGCCATTGATCGCGCCCGGCTTGAGCAGAAGCCTATTTTTCTATCCATAGGCTATTCCACCTGCTACTGGTGTCATGTCATGGAGCGCAAGGTGTTCTCGAATTCGGATATCGCGGCTATCATGAATGAACATTTTATTAATATCAAGGTGGACCGGGAAGAGCGTCCGGATCTGGATGAGGTGTATATGACCGCGACGCAATTGATGACGCAAGGGGGTGGATGGCCCAATTCCGTGTTCCTGACCCCCGACCTGGAACCCTTTTATGCGGGCACCTATTTTCCGCCGGAAGATCTGCCCGGCCGACCGGGTTTTCCACGTATTCTGGATGCCATGAACACCGCCTGGCAGGATCGGCGGGACTATGTAACGGCGCATGCAGGCAAAGTCGCGCAGGCCATTCAGGCCCTCCAGCGGGATTTATTCGTGCCGGTGGATTCGATTGCTGTGGATGGAAAAATAATTGATATCTCGCTCGAGCGTTTGAACACGCGCTATGATGCCCAGAACGGCGGTTTCGGCGGCGCGCCCAAGTTTCCGCCGGCCATGCGTCTCGAACTGCTGCTGTTCGAATACCGTCGCACCGGCGACGAGAAGCACCTGGCGATGGTGACACATACGCTGGATGTCATGATGCACAGTGGCATGTACGACCACATCGGCGGCGGCTTTCACCGATACGCCACGGATTCGAAATGGCGCATACCGCACTTTGAGAAGATGCTGTACAATCAGGCGGACCTGGCGCGTGTGTACCTTTTAGCGTATGACATAACGCAAAACAACGCTTACCGCCTGGTCGCAGAAGATATTCTGTCCTACGTCGTACGAGAGATGATCGGAGAGGACGGGGCTTTCTTTTCGGCCATGGATTCGGAAACGGATGCGATAGAGGGCCAATATTATCTCTGGACGGAAGAAGAAATACACGACGTCCTTGAGGCCGAGGCGGATCTGTTTTTCCGGACCTTTTCCCTGGCTCCCATGCCGGAGGGAGAGGGCGCTGTCGTGTATATGAGCCGGTCTCTTGAAGAGACGGCCAGCGAGGTGGGTTTATCGACAGATAAGCTTCGGCAGGATGTACAGGCGATGAAAGCCAGGCTTTTGACCGTACGGGCGAAACGCAAAAAACCGCTGGTCGATACGAAAGTTCTGACCGCCTGGAACGGCCACATGATTGATACGTTTACCTATGCCGCGTTAGTGACCGGGACGACTGTCTACCGGGATATCGCCATCCGCGCCGCCGAATTTCTTCTGACCCATCTCCGCGATTCGGAAAGCACCTTGCGCCGTTTATACCTGGATGGGCAAACAAAACATGACGGTTTCCAGGAGGATTACGCCTATCTGATCCGTGGGTTGACACGACTCTACAGAACGACGGACGATCGTCGGTGGCTGACGGAAGCCCGAACGCTGACCGATCGTATGGTAGATATCTTCTGGGATGGCGATCATGGCGGATTTTATTTTACGGATGATCAGGAAAAGCTCATCGTACGCACAAAAAATCCGTATGATGGCGCTCGTCCTTCCGGCAATGCCATGGCCGCGCATGCTTTACTTGAGCTATCCCGATATACGGAACAGCCTGTGTATCGGGAGCGTGCCCTGCAATTGTTCAAAGGGTTTGCCGGACAAATGAAAGAAAATTCCGGTCGATTCACATTTATGATGTCGGCTGTTCACGACTATCTCTACTACCAGGACCTGCAAACCGGTCGGCTTCAGACAGAGATGCAGATGGCCAATCTGGAAAGTTCGATGGATTTACTCCGCACCCAGACCCCTAAGATAAGCGCCCTGAATTCCGATACAAAAAAAATCAAAGCGTCTCTATCGACATCCCCTGTCTCATCTTCTACCGATGGCGTGATTGATGCAACCATAGCCGTCCACGTGGACGCCGGCTGGCACCTCAATGCCAACCCGGCATCGATGCGGGACCTTATCCCGACGTCGGTCACTTTTAACTCGGATGTACCCATTGAAGTAATTTCGGTGACTTATCCTGAAGGAAAAGAAGTACGTTTTGCGTTTGCAGACCAGCCCCTGAGCGTCTATGAAGGCGAGCTTGTTATCCGGACGCGTCTTCGGATAAAGGCCAAGACCATACCCGACGGTACGCAAATCCATGCGGTGATTACCTATCAGGCGTGCAGCGATGAGGTTTGCCTTGCGCCGGATGAATTGATTATGTCGGGGGCTTTACGATAGTACTATAATATAGAGTGCAGAGTCAGTGATCCGGTATGCATCCGCAGGTGTGTATAAATAGGACCATCAAGTAAGTATGTCGTACATCATGGCAGAGACATTAAGACATTTATAGTACACGACAAAAGTTGCCGTCATACCCGCGAAAGCGGGCATCCAGTCTTTCAAATTGTGGATTCCCGCTTAATTCCTGCGGGAATGACAGTCTTTAATAAAGTGTGGCCTTACTTCTGCCACGATGCAGTAGTAAGGTAAACTTCTCCAATTCTCTACTTCTCCATTTCTCCACTTTCCAGACGACCATGCCTTCTTCACCACCCTTAACTGATCTGCGTTTAAATGCATCGATGCGTCGTCATCTTCGGGCTCTGAGCATGACCACGGTAGAGGCGTACCAGACCTGGTGCCGCGCCAATGGTTTTGGCGCCGGGCTGCAAAAGAGCCCTACGCTGAGGCAGCAGGAACGGCATCATGCCTCACAGATGAAAATTCAAATACTCGCTTCAAAAGCGGCCGCTTATCAGCATAAACGACGGCGGAAGGATACCATCGCGTTGATTGCCGCAGGGCAGATAGGTGAAGAGGAACTCACCAGTCCGGTTCTTCGACAAATTCACTTTCTGTTCCATCAGGCCATTACCGAATCAGCGGTTCAGGATGCTTTTCTGGAACTGCTGATCCACGTAGAGAAAAACAGTCGTTTATTCCACATCAAGCCGGTCGTCTCCCAATACGGACCACAGCCTGAGAACACCTTCATCCATGCCCTGGCTGCCCTGGCCCAATGGCATACAATGTGGCTCAGAGAGGTCGGAAAGTGGCAACCATCCAGTCACAATGCCCGCCGTCAATTCGGTTCACTTTCCCGCCATTTACTTGCCGATTACGACATACCGGTCTGCATGGATACAGCCTGGTTCCGTGGTATGGATGACGAAGCGGAGCAACAGCAGGAATGGTTCATTCATATCGGTATAGGTAAGAATATTCGAAAAGCGGCCATTCCTTTAAACTATTCAAAGCAGATGGCACATATATTCATCAGCCATGCCCCCGAAAACTATACCATCGAGGCCGCTCTGCGGTGGGCTCAGGTCATCGGGATAGGTGGCGATGATCATCTTGCAGACGCAGTAATCGGCTCCCGGCTCGGCGAGCAATTCCATGATGAACCCTTCTGGGAATCTGTGCTGCATTTCTTCATCAATAATCCGATGCTTGACCCTGTTCATGTCGGACCGATTGTCGACTATATCCATCACCAGCGCTATGTGGGCCAGACACAGATCAATCCGGAAGGCACGGTTGAGTATCTTGATCCGTTGGAGCCGAATCTTACCATGAAGGCCCGGACACCGGATTCTATCCTGAGGCGGGTTGAAGTCTGGCACAGAGGGCTGTCGAAAGAAGGTAAGTAGAAAGAGCCGAAACAGTGGCCGTCATCGGGCTTCAAAGGTTTTTCGGTCGTCGATGAAGATACACAGGCCGGTGAAATGCGAAGTGGGACGATAGAAGAAATTCTCAACGGCCAGGATCTGGCAGAAGAAGGCAAAGCGATGCATCATTGTGTAGCAACATATATGAGTTCCTGTGTAAACGGACACCAATCCATATGGTCGATGAAGATAGAATATCTCAGTTCGAAGATCTCGCGCCGTGTGATGACCATTGAACTGGTGAACCGCACCCGATATATCCGGCAGGTACGCGGACGTAACAACAGCCGTCCGACAGACGCCATCGGTGGTCGGGCGCAGGATGGATGGGACATTCTTCAGATGTGGACGGCACAGGAAGGGTTAAGTCTACCCGGCAATCGGTCGAAGGCGATGCGAAGATTGTAGCTGGAGCGGTGGTCCAGGGCATGTGGCGGGTGGCAGGTGGCTTGTATGTTTTGCATGCTACAAGCCACATACTACCCGCGCTTATATTACACTATGGCCGCGTAAAATAAGTAAAAAAAGAGCGACGGCATGTGGGGGAAACGCATAGGGAGCGTAAGGTCACGCCGTCGCCAATTTGTTTGGATATGCTTCTGCGAGGAGGCAGATATCATATCCTATTACTAATATAACCGACCTGTCCCTGGCTGTCTGTGAGCGGCGTCACATCAAGGTGCTTTATTATATAGATTATACCAATTGTCAAGGGAAAGACGATGGATTTATATTTATAACCAATTGAAAATAAGAGCCTTTCAATTCATAATTCACCCATGAATTTACTCCAGATTCAAAATCTCGCCGTCTCCTTTCGTGTAGAGGACCAGATCATCGAGGCTGTTCGCGGAGTTGATCTGACTATAGATCGTGGCGAGACCGTGGCGCTGGTCGGCGAATCCGGGTCGGGGAAGTCGGTCACGGCGTTGTCTATTCTGCAACTCCTGCCGTATCCCCGCGCTTTTCATCCTCACGGAAAAATCGTCTTCGATGGGGAAGAACTGATGGGCGCTGCATCGGACCGGCTTCATGAGGTGCGCGGTGATCGTGTGGCTATGATCTTCCAGGAGCCGATGACGTCCCTCAACCCGCTGCATACCATAGAAAAACAGATCAGTGAGACGCTTATTCTGCATAAAGGCATGAGTAAAATTCGTGCCAGAGAACGGGTGATCGAACTCCTGGCCCGGGTGCAACTGCCTGATCCGGAGCAACGGCTGGACGACTGGCCCCACCAGTTATCCGGCGGGCAAAGGCAGCGAGTGATGATCGCCATGGCGCTGGCTAACGAACCGGATCTGCTCATTGCCGATGAGCCGACCACGGCGCTGGATGTCACGATCCAGGCCCAGATTCTTGCTTTGCTCAAAGATCTGCAGCAACAGTTCGGCATGGCGATTCTGCTCATCACTCATGATCTTAATATCGTACGGCATATGGCAGAGCGGGTCTATGTTATGACCGAGGGTGAACTGGTTGAAGAAGGCCCACTGGAACAGATATTCCAAACCCCTCAGCATCCTTACACTCAAAAACTGCTGGCCGCACAGCCGAAGCCGTATGACGTCACACCGGATCCTTCCGCTCCTCACATCTTATCGACCGACAATGTCAAGGTCTGGTTCCCGATAAGACGCGGGATTTTACGGCGGACCGTCGGCCATATCAAGGCGGTTGATGGGGTCACCTTGACGGTCCGAGCCGGGCACACCATCGGTATTGTCGGCGAGTCCGGCTCCGGAAAAACGACGTTGGGCCTTGCCATCCTGCGCCTGATATCGAGCCAGGGGTTGATCCGCTTTGAAGACCGTAATATAGATCAGTTACGAACAGGGGACATGCGGCCTTTGCGGCGGCAGATGCAAATCGTTTTTCAGGACCCGTTCAGTTCCCTCAGTCCTCGGATGTCCGTGTTTCAAATCATCGAAGAAGGGCTGCTCGTGCATAAAATCGGCGCCGATACGAAAGAACGGCGGCAAAAGATAGCCGAGATACTGCACGAAGTCGGTCTCGACCCGGAGACCATGGATCGGTATCCGCACGAGTTCTCAGGTGGCCAGCGCCAACGTATCGCCATCGCCCGTGCCATGGTGTTGAAACCCCGGCTGGTTGTGTTGGACGAACCGACCAGCGCCCTGGATATGACGGTTCAAGCCCAGATTATTGACCTGCTGCACGACCTTCAGCGACAGTATCAACTGGCCTATCTGTTCATCAGCCATGATCTGAGGGTCATCCGGGCTTTAGCTAATGAAGTGCTCGTATTAAAAGATGGGAAAGTCGTTGAACGGGGCCCGGTAAACACCGTTTTCAGCCAGCCTGAAACCCCGTATACCAAAACTTTAATCGCCTCCGCATTTTATTTAAATAATCAGGATCCCACGACATAAAATCCGGGGAAGAATTCGTTGACAGAATCCGTCCCGCCGATGTATACTACAACACCTTCAAAGGTCTGAATGCTGGCTTGTAAATATCTGATTTTCCCCCTTTGGAATTTTCATAACCCACTCTTTACTCTTGTACGGGCACGGTGTGCCCGTACAAGCACTCAGGACGACCAATGAATCTCTCCGAAGTACTGAACCCTGCCCAGGCTGAAGCGGCTGCCCATATCGATGGCCCGCTGCTGGTGCTTGCCGGCGCGGGGAGCGGGAAAACCCGTGTGTTGATCTATCGTATGGCCTATTTGATAAAACAGGCGGGTATAGACCCGTATCAGATTCTAGCGGTCACCTTCACCAACAAGGCGGCCAAAGAAATGAAAGGCCGGATCGAGGAACTCCTGGGTCCTGGCCTGGCGCCCGAGTGGGTGGGCACCTTTCATTCTCTCTCATCCCGCATTTTACGTCGGGAAGCAGAGACGCTCGGTTTTCGGCGGGACTTCGTGATTTATGACAGTGACGACCAGTTGGTGTTGGTCAAAAAAATCATGAAAGAGCTTAACATCTCCGAGAAACAATTTGCCCCGCAAGCGGTACGTAGTTATATCAGCGGCGCCAAGGATCAGCTCATCGGCGCTGAAGAGTATGCGGATCGAGGCAACAATTTCTTCGAGCAGCAAGTGGCCAGAGTGTATACGATCTATCAGGCCGCGCTTGAGCGCAGCAATGCCATGGATTTCGACGATCTGATCATGCGGCTCGCCGTGGGGTATGCCGAAGTTCCATCGATGCTGGCACGGTATCAGGAACGGTTCCAGTATATTCTGGTTGACGAATATCAGGATACGAACCATGCCCAGTATGAATGGATCAACCGGCTGGCGATGAAATATCGAAATCTGTGCGTGGTGGGCGACGATGACCAGTCTATCTATGCCTGGCGTGGGGCGGATATCAGAAATATTCTGGATTTCGAAAAGGACTACCCGGAATCGCGGATCGTACGTCTGGAGCAGAACTATCGGTCTACCGGGCTCATCCTGAATGTCAGCAATGCTGTGATTAAAAACAACAAGGGACGCAAAGGCAAAGAGCTGTGGACCGAGAATCCGCCGGGCGATAAAATTGTGCTGACAGAGACGATAGACGAGCGCGATGAGGCGCGTTGGATCGCCCGGAAAATTCGCGATACCCGGGCGGAAGCCGACCGGCCCCTGCGGGACTTCACACTGCTCTACCGCACGAATGCCCAGTCCCGCGCCCTGGAGGATGAACTGCGGCGGGCCAATATGCCGTATGTAATCGTCGGCGGTCTCCGGTTTTACGAACGCAAGGAAGTGAAGGATGTCCTGGCGTACCTGAAGGTGATCGCCAATCCGCGGGACAGCATCAGCTTCCGCCGGATGATCAATACCCCACCGCGTGGATTGGGTAACGTAAGCGTCGAGCGGATTGAGCGGTTCGCCCTATCCGAAGGCCTGGATTTTCTGGAAGCGATCAACCGGGCGGGTGAAGCCGGCCTGACGCCGACCGCCACCCGATCAGCCAGAACCATCGGTCGATTTCTGGCCGACCTGCATGCCCGGATAGATGAGCTGTCCGGCGGTGAGATCGCCAGGCGTGTGGTTGAGAGCACCGGCTATCTGCGGGACCTGGAAATGGAAGCGGCCAAAAATATTGAGGCGGAAACCCGGGCGCAGAACGTGAAAGAACTCCTGGCGGCCATAGACGAAGCCACCGAGCAGAAACCCGGGGAGGAGAGCGGAACCGGTCTGCGGGCGTTCCTGGAGGAGGTGGCGCTGGTCGCCGATATCGACCGCTGGGACGGATCTGTCGATCGGATTACCTTGATGACGCTACACAACGCCAAAGGACTGGAATTCCCAATTGTCTTCATCACCGGCATGGAGGATGGACTATTCCCTATATCCAGGGCCATGGAAAGCCCGACCGATCTGGAAGAAGAACGCCGCCTGTTTTATGTGGGGATCACCCGGGCTGAAGAATATCTGTATTTAACCCACGCCAATCTGCGCCGCCGGTATGGGGGCGCTATGCCGTGTTTGCGCTCCCGATTCGTCGACGAAGTGCCAGAGGAATATATAGACCAGGAAAGCACCGTGAGACGACTAGATCCTTCCTGGTCGGGATCGGAGACACCGCAACAGGAACCGGGCGCTTCTCCCTTTGATAGCGCGCCCGAATCCTCTCAGATGGTACAAACCCCGAAAGGTAAAGTACGCATATCCCGGGGCCAGCGGGTCAAACATCCCATCTGGGGTGAAGGCCGCATCCTGCAGGTCGGCGGTAGCGGCGATAACATGCGAGCGACCATCCAGTTTTCCAGTGCAACCAAGAAAGTCATGTTGAAATATGCCGCGTTGGAGATGATCTAATAATTTAGTGAAGTGGTGATTTGGTGAAGTGTTGATTTTCTCTTTTCAATCACCAAATCACCAAATCACCATTTAAGGAGCCTCTCCCTATGTCCGATGAAAACATCCTCTTCTCAGACAAATTCGATGGTCAACTGGACTCCAGCTGGTCCTGGTTGCGAGAAAACCCATCCTGCCGGCGCATTCAGAACGGTGGTCTTGAAATCCGGGTCGAACCCGGGGTCGCGGATACGGTCAAAAACGCCTTGTTACGCCCGGCGCCGGATCGCAGCGAAGGAACCTACGCCATCGAAGTAACCGTAACCAATCATACCCCTCCCACGCAACAGTACGAACAGGCGGGTATCACCTGGTATCACGACGGCAAACCGGTGTTTAAGGAAGTAAAGGAACTCATCGACGGCGGATTCTACATCATCCCCGGTCGCAAGCCGATGCCGACGAAAAGCGTACGCCTTCGTCTCATCGTCACAGCAGATACCTGGGAAGCCCAGTACCGCCCCGAAGGAGAAACCGACTTTCAGACAGCCGATACGGGCCAGCTACCGCCGCCGGGCAACGATCAAGTGAGCATCCAGTGCTACAACGGCCCCGAAGAGGAACACCACTGGATCCGGTTCGAAGATTTTTGTATCAAGCAAAAAACCAACGTTCACCCATAGAAACTAATTGTCATCCTTCAAAATGTTGGTATCTTAACCACAACATTTCGATCAGACGGTTGAGATTACATGTCAATGTGATCCAGATCACATTTTCATCACCCAATCACCAATCACCATTCAGTCAATCACCATTCAGGCGCCCCATGCCAGTCACCCTCAAAGATGTAGATTACGTCGCCGCGCTGTCCCATTTACGATTTACCGATAAAGAGCGGGAGGAGCTGGTCGACCAGATGAACACCATTTTGACCTATATGGAACAACTCAACACCCTTGATACATCTGAGGTCCCGCCGACCACGCACGTGCTGAACCTGAAAAACATATTTCGTGAAGACATAGTAGAAAAATCCCTGTCACAGGAAGAAGCCCTGCAAAATGCCCCATCATCCGATAAAGGGCATTTTACCGTACCCAAGGTGTTGTAAATGTCCGTTAAAGTCATCGCCCTCATCCCCGCCCGTTATGCCTCCACCCGGTTTCCCGGCAAGCCGCTGGCGGATCTGCTGGGCAAACCAATGATCCAGCATACCTATGAGCGGGTCGGGCGCGCGCGCGGGCTGACGGAGGTCCTGGTGGCGACCGACGATGTACGGATCGCCGAGGCGGTCCGGGGCTTCGGCGGGCAGGTCGTCATGACGTCCGCCGACCACCTGAGCGGGACGGACCGGATCGCCGAAGCGGTAGAATCCTTAGATGCGGATATCATCGTCAATATTCAGGGGGACGAACCGCTGATTACACCGGAGGCCGTAGAAACAGTCGTGCAGCCTCTGCTGGACGACTCAGCCATTCCCATGACGACGTTAGCCCATCGCATTCATCAACTGGAAGATCTTCTCAATCCCCATATGGGCAAGGTGGTCTTCGATGCCCGGGGGTTCGCCCTGTATTTTTCCCGATCGCCTCTGCCTTTTCCGGGTGAGGCGCCCTCTGATTCGTCTTTTTTGGTTGATACCCCCTACTATAATACGGTCGGTATGTACGGTTATCGGCGGGATTTCCTGCTGACCTTCGCCGCCTTGCCGCCAACGCCCCTGGAACAAACAGAACGTCTGGAGCAACTGCGTGCTTTGGAACATGGATACCGCATCAAGGTCATGGAAACGAACTACGCCCCCCTTGGCGTGGACATACCGGAAGACCTTGAAAAAGCGGTCAAAAGATTGAAAGAGGAGACAGAAGCATGAAGATAGTCCGTATCGGCGACATAACCGTCGGTCCCGGCCAACCGCTGGTTCTGATCGCCGGTCCTTGCGTGATCGAGAGTGAAGCGGTCGTTCTTGAGACGATGGATCGGGTTCAGGAGATCACGTCACGTCTCGAGATGCCATTTATTTTTAAATCGTCCTATACCAAAGCCAACCGGTCGTCCATTGATTATTACACCGGTCCCGGGCTGGCTGAAGGACTCCGGATTCTTCAAAAAGTACGGGGATACGGCATCCCGGTGCTGTCCGATGTCCATGCCGTAACCGAAGTGGATGATGCGGCGGAGGTGCTCGATGTGCTGCAATTGCCCGCGCATCTGTCGATGCAGACCGACCTGACCGTGGCTCTGGCGCGGGTCGGCAAGCCGCTTAACATTAAAAAAGGACAATTTCTCGCGCCGGGAGATATGCAGGCGGTGGTGCGCAAAATCGAAAGCGCCGGCAATGAAAACATATTGTTAACCGAGCGGGGCTCCTGTTTTGGCTATCATGATCTGGTGGCCGATATGCGGTCCCTGCCGGAGATGCGCAGAATCGGCTACCCGGTAATTTTCGATGCCACCCACGTGGTACGGTTATACGGTCGTCCGAGCAGTGAGGCTCAGGGCGGCACGCCCGAGAACATCGCTCCCCTTGCCAGAGCCGCCGTAGCCACCGGGTGCGACGCCGTATTTATCGAAACGCACCCCCGCATCTCCGAAGCCCTCTGCGACGCGGCCAGCATGCTCCCGCTCGATCAGCTTGAATCTTTACTGGAGCAATTACTGGACATCAGTCAGGTCGTGCGGCGCCACGGTGTGGTGTGAAGGAGAGCGGCAGGTTGGCAGGTAGGCAAAAAAACGGCAAACGAAACGTCACTGATTTGCTCACCTGCCCACTTGTCCACCCATGAATCAGTCACCCACCACTTCCCCCCTCCCCAAACGCCTCAAAAACACCCTCATTTACCAAGGTGTCCGCATCCTGATCGCCCTGATAAACCGGATCCCCCGCCGCCTGGCCCTGTCACTCTGCGAGGCCCTGGCCTTTATGACCTATCTCTTCGCTCCCGGCACCAGACGCCTTACCCTCGATAACCTCGCCCTCGCCTTTGGAAGTCAGATGACTGTGCGGGAGAGAAAGCGGCTTGGCCGGCAGGTATTTCGAAACCTCGGGCGCAATGCCGTAGATGCGATCCGCCTCCCGAAAATAACCGCAGATAATGTAGATGACCTGGTCCAGGCAGAAGGCATCGTGTATCTGGATGAGGCATATAAAATGGGCAAGGGCGTGGTAGCCGCCGGCTGTCACCTGGGCAATTTTGAACTCCTGGGCTGCTACCTGGCGCTGAAGGGCTATGAAGTCACCGTGGTGACCGCCACCCTGTATGATCCGCGCCTCGACACCTTACTCCGTAATAACCGCATGAAAGGCGGCCTCCACATAGAAAAACGCGAATACGCTACCAGCGCGGTATTACGCGCCCTTCGACGGGGCCACATCGTCGGTCTGCTCATCGATCAGGACACCCGTGTCCCCGGCACTTTCGTCCAATTCTTCGGCCAACCCGCCCACACCCCCGTTGGCCCGGCTATCCTCGCCGACCGTACCGGAGCCCCTATCGTCCCCATGGCCATCCATCGCCTGTCCGACGATACCCACCAGATCACCATCCGCCCCCCCATCCCATCCTCCGGCCACTCAAAAGAAGCCATCCATAAAACCACCCAGGCTTACACGCGCGAGATCGAACAGTTCATCCGCCAAACCCCCGGCCAATGGCCCTGGATGCACGACCGCTGGAAAACAAAGGAAGGCAGTGAGCAGTAGGCGGTCGCCCGGTGCTTCAGCACCGGTAAGCCGTGTAGGCCTGTAAGCAGATCGTGCCAATTCTGTGATCGATCGCAGAATTGGGCACAATCAGATCCCTATTGACAATTTAGTCGCGCGGGTACACTATCCATTGTTCCTCACAGCGAAGCGGTTGAAACCGTCATAAGAAGATTTTTCGACGAAGAACGCCGCCCAACCGGTGATCTGAACAGCACGGACCGGCTTACCATAAGGACAAAACCACGGAGGATAACGATGAACAATCTACTGACGGTCAGGGAAGTCATGGACACCGATGTGCCCACTCTGCGTCCGGACACCGAGATCCATGATGCCATTAACCTGTTGTTGAGCAAACGAGTCACCGGTGCCCCGGTAATCTCGAAAGCTGGCGAATTTGTGGGCATCTTGACGGAGAAGGATTGCCTGAAGTTGATCGCCAGGGGAGCGGAACCTCAGATAACGCAGGGACCGGTGTCGAAGTTCATGTCCACCGAGGTCAAGACGATTAACCCCGATATGGACATCTATTATGCCGCCGGGCTCTTTCTGCAGTATGACTTCAGGCGTTTTCCTGTACTTGAGAAGGGAAAACTGGTCGGCGCCATTACACGTTTCGATATCCTTCGGGCCATTGAATCCAACCGGGCGCTGGTGCCGTAACCGGGAGGATTCCCCTGGCATAAATATATTCCAGCCGGTATCCGTACCATCTTCCAATACCCCTACCCCCGTAAGGGCGAATAATTATTCATCCCCACCCGATGATGATTCGCCCCCTCGATCATTCGCCCCTACCGCCATCCCAGGCGGCTCTGGGTGGAGACGAATGCCCCGCAACCAGAGATCATATACCAGGATCGCAGAAGGAATGAATCTGCTGCTTCACCAGGACTACATTGACCACACCCGCAAGGCGGTGATCAAATTCTTTCGTGATGGCATCCAGTTCTGTTAGACGACCCGATCTGGCGCCATCCAACCCATTTAAATCTTGCAAATCTAAAATATCATATTTTATTTGAAAGAAACAAACGGGAGAACATCAATGGCCTCATACATCCCACGAACCCTGACACAAACCATCCGCCGGGCGATGACGACGTTTCCCGCCGTGCTGATCACCGGCGCGCGCCAGACGGGAAAGACCACCCTGCTACGTACCGAGTTCAGCGACACGCATCGGTATGTCTCCCTTGAGCGTCCCGATGTCCGTGCACGCGCCCTCGCGGATCCGGTGGCGTTCCTAGCGGAGGCTGCTGGTACGCCGCTGATGCTCGATGAGATCCGGTACGCGCCCGAATTGCTTCATTATATTAAAGATCAGATCGACGAAGACCGAGCCCCCGGTCGCTATTTGATGACCGGTTCACAGAATTTCGCGCTGATGCAGGGCGTGAGCCAGACCCTTTCCGGGCGGGTCGCGGTTTTGACGCTCGATCCGTTGTCCACAGACGAGATGATGCAGCGTCTGGAAAAAGGAGGGTTCGATACGTTGTTGGAGTAAACATTCGGTGATTTTTCTGACGGACGATCATCCTCTACCGGCCAACCGGTCGATCTGGCGGACTGGTTGCTGCGGGGTGGTTTTCCGGAGCCGTGTCTTAATGCTCAGGTGGACCGGTGCCTCTGGTTTGCCGGGTATGTCCAGACCTATC
>CAJXCW010000052.1 GCA_913051705.1 uncultured bacterium | reverse complement strand
GAGTGTTATGCCCTGCCGCCTCTATAGCCATGAGACGTCTGCTCATGTTGTCGCAGACTGCAGCGTGTTCACCCAGCTTCTCATCTCGCTCCGGTGTATCCGTCATTTATCCACTGCATGCGCCACGATCGCACTACCTCTTGTAAGCGAGATGGCATACCAAATCAAAGAAGGGCAGGGATATTCCCATGCCCAAAGCGCGGCGGGCTGTCCTTATGAAACACTCCCCACATTCTGAGAGCACCTATGTTTTCTATAATAAGGATGGGAGCCGGTTACGAGATATCAGAGGAAGCTACAACAAGGCTGTCAAGGCATCAGGCCTGGACCATATGACCTTTCATAGTCTCAGACACACCTACGCGTCCCTTCTGGTTATGAAGGGTAGAGACCTGCCGACTGTCCAGCAGCTTCTTGGGCATGCAGACATCAAGACAACGATGCGTTATGCTCACCTGGCACCGGATCATCTTCGACTTGCTGTGGAAGATTTCAGCTTCGATCCTGAAGAGTAATATTTTATACGTATAAAGAGTCCGAGAGGGTATAATATTGTGTTTATTATTCAACGATTAGTACATAGTTTCTATAAATTACTGCACAATTACTGCACAAAATCATCAAATTCGACCATTTATGGCATTAAAAAAGAGCTACCTAAAACAAGCGTAACTCTAAGAGGTTCTTTAAGATGCCGAAGAGCGGATTCGAACCGCTACGAGATTTCTCTCACTGCCCCCTCAAGACAGCGTGTCTACCAATTTCACCACTTCGGCGTATATTATCCATCACCCGCAGATGGCTACCGGTGATGAGGGGGGTTATTCAGGTGGCGTGCTCACGGCCCCTTCCGTACCTTCCGGCAGACCTTGAGGGTTTGTGGCATCAGGTAAACCCTGTGCTGGTGAGGCCTGCTGGTTGCGTAACGCCTCTTCCTGTATTATGCTCTGGGGCCCGGTGTCATTGGGCAATAAATTCAATGAGATAACGAGCAACATATAAAGTGCCGCCAGGACGGTCGTCATTTTGCTCAAAAACGTCGCGGCGCCCCGTCCGCCGAACATCTGTCCGCCCATGGCACCGCCCCCACCTCCGCCACCCATCGCGCTGGAAAGACCACCGCCCTTACCGGATTGCAGTAACACAGCCAGAATCAGGACAATACAGACAATTAAATGAATCACGGTCATAAATGTAAACACAATGTGGTTTCCTTTTTGCCGGACTGTTATGACCGGCCGAGAACTGCGCGGGCGATAGCGATAAAGGACGATGCATCCAGACTCGCACCACCGACTAAAGCGCCGTCAATCTCTGATTCGCTGAACAACGCCGCTGCATTATCCGGTTTGACACTCCCGCCATATTGAATACGCAGAATCGAGGCCGTATCGCGCCCGAAAAGCCCGGTCAGTACATGTCGAATGTGATGGTGCACCGCATTGGCCTGTGCCGGTGTGGCAACCTGTCCGGTGCCAATGGCCCATATCGGCTCGTAAGCCAGGACCATCTTTTCCACCCCATCCGCATCAAGACCCTGGACCCCCTCTTCAACCTGTGTGGCCACAACGGCCTCTGTTTCTCCTGCCTCCCGTTCCGCCAGCGTTTCTCCGATACACATAATCGGCGTCAGACCGGCCGTCAGGGCGCTTCTCACTTTCCGATTGACCATCTCATTCGTTTCACCGAAATAAGTCCGCCTTTCAGAGTGCCCTAATATAACGTAGCGGCAGCCCGATGTCAACAACATTCTGGGGGACACTTCACCTGTATAAGCCCCCTCGGTTGACCAGTGCATGTTCTGCCCGCCCAAAGCGATACAGCTTCCGTTCAGGCCTTCGGAAACAGCATGTAAACCTGTAAATGGCGGGCATACAACCAGATCGATATCCAGGCCTAAATCATCCACCAGGTGAACCAGTTCAGCCGCGAGCACCGGTCCATCCTCTCTATCTGTAAACA
Source organism: uncultured bacterium (assembly GCA_913051705.1). GTDB lineage: Bacteria > JAAXHH01 > JAAXHH01 > JAAXHH01 > JAAXHH01 > CAJXCW01. Next base: position 22,518 of record CAJXCW010000052.1, on the reverse strand, counting down.
TCTTCCAGTTTCCGACGATAATCATCCGGCGTGTCAAATCCGTCACTTCGCCTCCCGTATGTCTTTATCCAAAAAACACCTGCGCGATTTCGTAGAGATCCATATCAACCGTCCGGATTTGACCTGCAACATCTGAAAGAGGGGTCGTCTCAATCTTCGTGCCACGCAGGGCAACCATCTTGCCGAAGTCACCCTTATGAATCAAATCGGCGGCCGCGACCCCATATTGAGTCGCCAGCACCCGATCAAAAGGGGTCGGTGATCCACCCCGCTGAACATGTCCCAATATGGTCACACGGGTTTCTATATCGGTGACTTGCTCAATCTCCGCCCCGAGAACTTCTCCAATACCCCCCAGACGTACATGGCCGAACTCATCCCGCTCGTCATCCTGCGTCACCAATTCTTTGTCATGCGTCAGTGTAAATCCTTCTGCGACGACAACAAGGCTGAATGTTTTTCCCTTTTTTATACGTTGCTTGACCAGGGCACAAATATCTTCCAGAGACTTCGGCACTTCCGGAATCAGAATGCAATCAGCGCCGCCGGCAATCCCCGCCTTTATAGCGATCCACCCGGTATGCCTTCCCATGACCTCAATCACCATAACCCGGTGATGTGATTCCGCTGTGGTATGAAGCCGGTCAATGGCATCTGTAGCAATAGACACGGCGGTATCAAACCCGAAGGTGGCATCTGTTCCCATGATATCGTTATCAATGGTTTTGGGCAAACCGACCATGGGGATGCCCAAGTCATTCAACTGAGCGGCAGCGCCAAGGGTATCTTCGCCACCAATGGCGGCAATGGCATCAAGCTCAAATTTTTTCACGTTTTCTTTGATGCGTTCAATATCTGCCGGATCTTTCATGGGATTCGTACGTGACGTTCCCAGGATAGTGCCACCGCGATGTAATATACCGGATACGGAATACAGACTTAAAGGTTCCGTATCTCCCTGGATCAATCCGGCCCATCCGTTATGAATACCGACCACTGTAGATTGGTAGGTATCCACCGACCGCCTGGTGACCCCGCGAATGGCAGCATTGAGTCCGGGACAATCACCTCCGCCGGTTAGTATGCCGATGCGCATGTGTTATGACATCTCCTTTTGATTATGATTCTTGTTGAAATCTATGCTCTTGCAATCGTGAGGGCATACACTTCGCTGACGCCACTTTCAAGTAAAACCCGACTGCAACTGTCCAGTGTTGCGCCGGTGGTGAACACATCATCGACTAACCCGACGACACACCCGTTCAATTCCTGATTATTGGGCACGAGAAAAACATCCCGCACGTTAACGAGGCGCTTTTCTGGTGTCAGTGTGGTCTGAGAACGGGTATGGCGTGTCCGGATAACACTGTTCGTATGGATAGGAATACCTGTCAGGCTGGATAATCCTCGCGCGATAAACTCACTTTGGTTATAGCCACGTTCCCGTTGCCGCCCCTTGTGCAAAGGAATGGGCACAATCTTATTAAGATGCGAAATCCACGACTCCCGCACAACTATTTTTCCTAACTGTTCACCCAAATAATAGCCGATACCCGGACGATGACGATATTTCAGCGCATGAATCATACGCTGAATCGAATCGTCAAAAACAAAACCAACCCGGGTTCCATTAAAATGAAATGTCCGTCCTTGACAGGCCAAACAATCATCTTGAATAGATAGCAACGTAGCGCCACACCGATTACAATAGGGGGCATGTATGGGAAATAATAACGTATGGCAAGATGGACAAATAATATGACTTGCTGAGGAAAGACGCTGTTTACAAAGGGCGCAACCCGGTGGATAAATCAGATCTGTAAGCACATGGACAAAGCCACCTATCTTAGAAATAATAGGCGAATTGTATCGTGGGGGTAAAACGCTCGATGGGTCTGTAGGTCTGAACATCGGGTGTCGAGTCGAATGCAAAGGTCCATCGGTAATTTAATCCGACAGAGATGAATGAATTAACTTGATAAAGCATTTCGGCCAGGGCGACGGACCGATCATCAAGTGTTCGGATGTCTGAGATGCCCTTTAAATTAACCTTGTCATAAACCGCCTGTAAGGTCAGCCGGGGTAAAATACGCCGTAGATGAGCTTCCACATGAAATACGCCACTATCGTCGCGTTTGTAATAGGATCGGTAGGATACAGCGGCAAACAATCGTCTTAACACCGTCGCTTGAAGTGCACCCAACACCCCGGCGCTACCAGGCAAGCCGATCAACTGATCTGATCGGGTCAAACCCGAGGCGATGACACTGACCACTTCATATCTTTCATCGAAGAAAGCCGGGATGAATTCCGATCCAAGGTATTGCTGCTCAATACGAGCGTTAACTTGTAATAAACGGACAACTTCCGGCAGTTCCAGTCTGATCCCGACCGTCACTCCACTACCTCTGTCTAAAATTTTGGCAAAATCTCCATAAGAAATTAACGAAAACCGCGTTTTTTTTATCAGAGGCAACTCAATATCCAGTCCCACCATCTCCGCACTCCGCGCCGGGACACGCGTTCGTCCCCTACCGGGAGAATCATCAATGATCACCGTGGTGCCTATTAATAGTCGATCTATGACGGGTCGGTCTGCCCGTCCATAGAAAGGCCGTAGAAACGCTCTGGCGCCGTATATCTCGCGCGTACCCAAATTAGATATAAACGCTTCTATGCCACCTCGCCCCCGGTCTAATTTCAGCCAGGCGCCGACGCGTCGGCTTTGATCTGTAATTTGATTGGAATATCGAGAAAGAATAAACCCATGACCGAATGTGATTCGTTCAAGGGCTCCTATATGAAGAAACCAGGGATCATTATACTCGCCGTATCGAAGATAACGAATGATCCGACCGAGCTTTAAATCGGTCTGCCGAACTTGACTGCCACCTGGATCATCTTTTGTATTGACCAATAAATTAATAGCCAGACCGGTGTGTAATTTACCAATGGCGAATTCCGGGTTCAGGGTCACCGTAGCGTAGTTGATCGCCGCTCCGGAATCATTCACGGCAATTCTGGTCCAGCCGAACCCAGCCTGGATGCCGGACTTAGAAACAATTGATCTTAGTGGATCAGGCGTATCCCAGAGTTGAGAATGAGCCGGGGAGGCACACAGGGTTAATAGACCTGGAAGGGGGCACAGCAGCAGAAAAAGATCTGTGCGTTTCATGAAGTTTTTTGTACGGAAGATTGAACTTGTTTCCGGCGTTGTCCCAATTTTTTCGCCCTCCGTTGTTGGTCTTGACTTCTAAGGCGACCCAATAATAGAAAACCGATGCCGCAAATAATAATACTAATCCCCTGGTTCACCGACAGAGGGATGCCGTCCAGTGAGGTCAGCGTCATACTGGCTTCATAATACCGGAAAAAGTCAACGGTGAAACGGGTAATCGGTTCAAGAATCAAAAGAACGGAGAACTGATAGCCTTCGAACCGTTTTTCCCGACCGAGCCACATGAGGTAACCGAACAACCCGAATCCCAGTACCGAATTATAAATTTGTGTCGGATGTATCGGAGAATCAGGATAAAAGGAGCCCGCTGCACTGAACGCAGGAAAAACAAGGCCTACCACTGATTCGGTTGGGACACCGAAACAGCACCCGTTTAAAAAACAGCCGATTCTTGTAAAACCGATGCCAAGAGCGATTGAAGGGGCGAACGCATCACATGCACGCCATATGGGTAACCGGTGATACCGCAGGTATAATAACGAAGATGCAACCGCGCCTATAAAACCACCATACATCGTCAATCCCAGAAGCCCGATGGCCCCCGAACTTTGAAAAGGACTGATGGCATCGAGCGGATGTCCACTGAACTCGTCCCAATGGGGGATGACATACATAATCCGAGCGCCGACAATACTGGTAACGATCGTGATCAGGCACAAGTTAACCATATGGTTTTGATTAAGCCCTCGCTCTTGAGACCGTTTTAAAGCCAGATAAATCCCCAATAAAAAAGAAAAGGCCAGCATGACGCCATAACCACGGATGGTTAACGGCCCAATTTCAAACAAAATCGGATACATAAAGCTCCTTTAAATAGTGCTTGGTACAATGTACTCGCCGCCATGTCCTACCGGCATAGTAATATAATACCCTCTATCCAACGTATGGTTCCTAATATTCATATCGGTGACGCCAGGCATTAAGCAATAGGCCACTTAAGATCATGCTGGTCATTAGAAACGAACCACCATAACTGAGAAAAGGAAGTGGCACACCGGCTACCGGCAGCAAACCAATGGTCATACCGACATTCATAATCACATGGAAGGAGAACACGGAAACACAACCAGCTGCAATCAAGCTTTGAAAACTACCTTTGACATTGACCGCGATTTTGATCCCCCGTATGATCAGAACATAAAATAAAATGAGTACGCTGACAGACCCGACGAATCCTAATTCTTCCCCGACAACAGAAAAAATAAAATCCGTTTGTTGTTCCGGTAGAAAAGCCAGTTGTGTTTGTGACCCCTGCAACAGACCTCGTCCGAACATCCCCCCTGATCCGATGGCAATTTGAGATTGTATAATCTGGTATCCGGCGCCAAGGACATCCTCTTGCGGTTTCAAAAATGTTTCTACGCGCTGCCGTTGATAATCATGTAGAGAATCCCATAGAGGCTCTGCCGTTAAACCTACGCCTATTTGAATAACAATTAAAGCGACGACAAGCGAGATGGGTGGTCGTTTAATATACATAATTCCGAAAAGGGTAAGCATGAAAATGGCCCAGACGATCCAATTAAACCCGCTTATTACTGCAATTAGTATACCAATAACGGGCGAAATAAATAATACCAGTTCCAAAATACTCAATCCCGCCCATAACAGCATACCACAAAGAATAGCCCCGAATACCAGAGAGGTACCCAGATCAGGTTGCTTAAGAATTAAAGCCACCGGTAAACCGACAAGGATACAAGCCGTAAACAGGACCAGTGGCCGCCTGATATTTCGACGGGGTGGCTCTAAATATTGCGCGAGGATCAGAATAACAGCGATCTTTGCGAGTTCTGAAGGTTGAATACCAATCGCGCCAAACCGAATCCAACGACTGGCCCCCTTTGTGGTTCCTGTCGCCAAAACAGCAATGAGTAAAATAATCACGAGGATAAATACGGGGACGGTACCGGCCTGAAGAAAACGAAGAGGTAATAAATAGGTAAGATACATCACGATCAAACCAGTGCCGAACCAGATTGATTGCATCATATATTGGGACGTTCCAATACCAGGCGCATTATGAGTGGCGCTATATATCATGACAACACCTGTCATAGCAAGAAACACGGTAATAAAAAAAAGAGGCCGATCCAATGTGTCGTTCATCCAGGATAAAACTCCATAGATCAGGGTTGGTTATCCCTTATGCTACGTAAACTTACGGTAGGAGGGGTTCGGTCAGGAGACAGATAGGCGTCTATAACTTGTCGAACGATGGGTACTGCCATCCCGTGTGGGGCATTCTCTATGATGGCAGCAACCGCAATCCGTGGTTGACCGGCTGACGCATACCCGATAAACCAGGAATGATCTTCTCCATGTGGGTTTTCTGCGGTACCGGTTTTTCCTGCAACCTGGGTATATCCTAACCGACCCCGCACCCCCGTACCCCGATTGACCACGGCGATCATGGCCTCCTGAAGTAATTGTAACGTTTCGGGTCGAATCGGTAATTGACCCTTGATACTTTCGCCCCCCTGGACCACTTGATCTCCCTGAGGAGATGTTACTTCATGCAACACATGTGGCCTGTATAAGGTACCGCCGTTAGCGACAGCAGCCGTTAAAACCGCCATCTGTAACGGAGTCACGAGCAATTCACCCTGTCCGATGGCCAGATTAAGCATTTTACCCGGGGTCCAGGCCCGATTTTTTTCTGCGTCATAATAAGTCATATCCGGGACCAGGCCGCCATGTTCATCCCCGATATCGATACCGGTGGGACTTCCCAGGCCGAATCCACGGGCATACTCCCCCCACCGTTCTAATCCCAGACGCAGACCAAGTTGATAAAAATACACATCACAAGAGTTGGTTATGGCGTCCACCAGAGATAACTTCCCATGCCCCCTATGCCAGCATTTTGCCCACCGCGTCCCTAATTTAAAACCACCTACACAGGGTTGCATCAACTCTAAAGGTTCTATAACCTTTACCTCCAGACCGGCGGCGGCTGTCACAATTTTCATGGTTGATGCCGAAGGGTATAGTCCATTGGCGACCCGGTTTAATAAGGGATGAAGGGGATGATCACGAATGGCATTCCATATGTCTGTTGGAATGCCTGTGGGGAACAAGTTCGGATCATAAATCGGTTTACTTACATAGGCCAGTACTTCGCCATTCATGGGATCTACAGCGACAAGGGCCCCGGCCAGAGAGTCCGGCATTGCCCGTTCGGCCACTTCCTGAACCAGGGCATCTATGGTGAGATACACATTTTGACCTGGGATGGGTAAGACCGCTGACATACCCTCAAGAGGACCCAGTTCCTGACCTCTGGCGTTTACTTCGATGTATTCAAGGCCGTTTTGCCCTCGTAAGTACCGTTCGAAGGCTTTTTCTACGCCGCTTTTCCCGACCAAATCGCCTGACTGATAGCCTGCTTCCTTAAGATCGACTAACTGCGCCTTATTCACTTCAGCCACATAACCCAGAAGGTGCCCTCCTATGCCCCCTTTGGTATACAACCTGGTCGGTTCAATTTGTACGGTCACACCGGGTAAATCAATAAGATGTTCTTCTACCCTGGATACCGTTTCAAACGAGGCGTCTCGCTGTATGGGCAGGGGCTTAAAACGATTCAGAGACCTATCTCGTATTTTTTTACGTAACACGCGGGCATCTCGACCGGTTAATTCGGCGAGGTAGTAGATGGTTGAATCCGAGATTTCAATGGGGATTGCAGCGATGGTATAGGATGCTCTATTATCAGCCAGAACAATGCCGTGTCGATCCAATATCAATCCACGCGGCGCCTCAACCGTGACCGGCCGAATGCTGTTCCGCTCCGAATGAGCCTGGTAGATATCACCTGATATAACCTGAAAATAATAAAGCCGCCCGATCAGAATCAGAAATATGGCCGTAACAAGACCGGCCAGAATATATCCCTGGACTCGATGGGATGGATTTTCATTCCGGGAATAGGCGCTTGGCATGTAATTGTCCTCGCCGAAAAGCAAAAACGTAGATGAGTAGTAGAGATAGGACCACAGTATAGAAAACAGACGGCAAAGAAACACCTATAAACCACGATACTACAGCGTCGAAGGTGAATCTGGTGTCTATAATATGATAAATGATATCATGCGTAATGTACGATATAACCAGAGTCAACATTAGAACCAGCATGCTATCTTTATATAATCCTTCTTTCCCTATACCCACACCAAAACCAAGGAGGGATTTACATAACGCGTTAAGTCCCAGATTGGCCGGTGGACCATAAAAATCCTGTAAAAGCCCAATACTGAATCCTAATATAACCCCGATCAATGATCCTGACCTCAACGATACGTAAATCAGAATGATTAATATAAAATCAGGCTTGATACCCCAGATGGCAATATGCTCGACAACTGTACTCTGAATAATAAACGCCAGTAGAAGCAGGCCTATGTGTTTAACAATCATTACTGATCACTCAAAAGGAGCGGGTTTATTGTCTGTCTGAGTTTGAAAGCGGATGATCACGCCCGTTTCGATCAGGAGACCTCAGCGTGTCGCCAGCAATAACAAATACCTCTTCGAGGCGATTTAGATCAACAATTGGCGTGATGGACGCCCGTTTAAAAAGGCCGCGATCCTCAAGAACAATATGGCTTACACGCCCGATAGTCAGCCCTGGTGGAAAAGTGCCTCCAAGCCCGGAGGTCACTATTCTGTCGCCCATCCGAATATCCGCCCTCAGGGGTAATCTGAGGTCAAGTCGGGTATTAAGCTGCCATGAGACCGTACCCTGCTCCCGGCTTCTCTGGACTACCCCACTTATCCTGCAATTCCTATCGGTTAACAGTTGTACAACAGAGGAAGTGGGACCCACTTCTATCACACGGCCTAAGACACCTTCTGTAGTAACAACAGCCATGTACCGTTTCACATGATCCTGTCGACCTGTATTAATAATAACAGTATTGAATCCTCTTCCCGTATCTCGTGCGATGACTTCTGAGGAGATATAGCTGAATCTACTTTGTTTTTTTAAATCAAGCAAAGACCGTAACCGGTCGTTTTCAAGAAGACTCTCCTGCATATTGGCATTCTTTAACTGCAATTGTACCAATTCTTTTCGCAGCAGTCGATTCTCTTTTCGCAGGCCAAAAAAGGAAGGGATATATGAAAAGAGATCCTGAACCGGAGTCAATACCGTAACGGCGGTCATCCGACTTAATCGAATCTGATCTTGTGGGGATACTGATAATAATATGATTGACGTCCCGACAGCGATGATCAGTGCAGTTATCTGTTTATATCCAGATAAAATGGAAAATATACGGGGCATATCTAATCTCTCAAGACCACCAGCATTTTCTCATAATGGGCATAGTTTTCAATGATTTTTCCTGTTCCTCTCACTACACAGGTCATTGGCTCTTCATCCGGACGTACGGGTAGATTAGTTTCTATCATAATACGTTGATCAAATCCACGTAATCTCGATCCGCCACCGCTCATAACAATACCACGGTCGATGATATCCGCTGCAAGTTCTGCCGGTGTCCCTTCCAGCGTCTGACGGACGGCCATGATAATATCATTAACCGGTTGCGATAACGCTTCTCGTATCTCTTCTGAATTAACGGTCACCGCACGAGGGGTAGCGCCTACAAGGTCGAGCCCTTTTACCGTCATCTCGATCTCTTCGTCGAACACGGGAAAGGCAGACCCCAAATTACACTTTATCTTTTCTGCCATACGGACGCCGATCTGCAGATTATAGGCTTTTCTCAGGTGCTGGATAATGGCTTCATCCATTTCATCCCCACCTATACGGACAGACTTGGATGTGACGATGCCCCCCAGAGATATCACAGCTATTTCAGATGTTCCGCCGCCAATATCTATAATCATACTACCGATGGGTTCTTCCACAGGCAAAGAGCATCCTATGGCCGCCGCCATCGGTTCGGAAATCAAAAGGACATTTTTGGCGCCCGCCCTTTCCGTCGCATCGCGGACAGCCCGCATTTCAACGCCTGTTATACCTGATGGAATACACGCAACCACCCGGGGGCGGATCAGAAAAGGATTTTTCAACACCTTACGTATGAAATACCGGATCATCTCTTCAGTAAATTCAAAATCCGCAATCACCCCATCGCGTAATGGCCGATGTGCTTTAATATCAGGCGGTTCCCTTCCGAGCATTTCTTTCGCTTCGGAACCAACGGCCACAATTTTTTGTGACTTGGTATTAACCGCCACCACAGACGGCTCATCTATCACAATACCACGTCCACGAACATAGACAAGCGTGTTGGCCGTACCTAAGTCGATACCGATATCGTTCGATAATAAATTTGAAAACGAAAAAGCCATGCCTTATTCTCCTCACACCCTCCAACAAAAATGTCATTCCACTCCAGCTTGTTACAGCTTTATCTGATTATAGTCTTTCGGACACAGATCGTGTCTTTTGAATTTCGCCTAATCGAATTTTCAAAAGATCAAGATAACGGTACTCTATTTTCAAAGAACCCAACCCGGGTCGATTGGGCCGTATGCCATGAAAATCAGAACCACCTGACATGACCATCTTATTTTTCTCAGCGAGCTGCCGGTAGTACCGCCGTTCTGTCTCGTTATGATCAGAGTGAAACACCTCCAGACCTGCCAGACCTGCCTTGACAAACTTAGGGATCAATTCATCCCGGCGTGTGGAACCTGGATGGGCCATGACCGCCAATCCACCGGCATCCTGTATGAGTTGAATCGCCTCCTCAACGGAAATCTTACTCTTGGGCACGTAGGCTGGCGCCCGATTCCCTAAGTACTTAGAAAACGCGATGTGAATCGATTCAACATATCCACCGTCAATCAGGGCCCGGGCTATGTGTGGTCTCCCTATACTCGCCTGCTCATCATGCCTGCACGCCAGAACCTTTTCAAAAGAAAGGGGGATACCCGATTCATTCAACTTTTCAACAATTCGTCTTGCCCGTTCGTATCGATACGCCCTGAATCTTGCTAATTGTGCCTGTAAGCCCTCGTGTGAAGGATCGATAAAATAACCAAGAATATGAATATCCGACGGGCCTTCACTCGCACTCAATTCAACACCCGAAACAATTTCAATGTTCGTCGCGTGCTTAATGGCTGCCTCGACACCCTCAACGACATCATGATCTGTTATTGCAAGGGCCGATATGCCGAGTTGCTCTGCCAGTTCAACGAGCGCTTGCGGTGTCAACTGACCATCAGAGCATGTGGTATGTGAATGTAAATCGATATACCGCTTATCTATCTTACGCTCCCGCAGCCATGTGGTGTAATTCAAGCATCTTCTATCATTTCAAGATTACGATCGAGCCGACCTATCATATCTACAAAGTTTCCAAGTTTATTTCGCTCTTTCTCTACCACATCTGCCGGCGCTTTTTGAACGAATTGAATATTCGAGAGTCGTTTGTTAACCTTATCCAACTCACCGGATACCCGATCTCGCTCCTTTGTCAGTCGCTCTGTTTCTACATCAAGATCAATCAAATCGGCCAGCGGAACGAAAAATTCAAGCCCATGTAATACCCCGTAAGCACTGCGTGACGGCCGGTTGTTTCCATCCGGCATCTGCGTAAGATTTACCTGGGCGATACTGTTGACCGCGGCTGAATTGTCAGCCAGCATTTTATGTAAGTCTGTATGATGAATCTGAAAATACACATCCATTACTTGGGAAGGATGGACATGAAAGTCAGCCCGCACCTCACGGATTGCGCCTGTAAGATCCTGAAGGATGGTCACATCCTGCTCCACACGACCATCTATATGATCGGATGCAGCCTCCGGCCATGGGGCATTCATGATGCTTATCTCAGATCCAGTTCCTTCAGGCAGATATGGTTTAAAATGTTGCCAGATTTCTTCCGTGATAAAAGGCATTATGGGATGAAGGAGACGCAATGTATTTTCCAGCACAAGGATGGCCACCCGTCGGGCTTCATTTCTGGATGTAAGGTCTTCGTTGTTATAGAGGCGTCGTTTAATCACTTCCAGATACCAATCGCAGTAATCGTGCCTGAAAAAGTCATATATCTGGAGCGCCATTTCGTGAAAACCGTATTCATCGAGAGCGTTTGTCACCCGGCTGATTGTTCGGGATAAACGCGATAATATCCACTGGTCCCACAAATCTGTCACTTCACCTGAGGACTCGACCTTATCTTCCTGGTTCATCAGTACAAAGCGAGCCGCATTCCAGAGTTTGTTGGCAAAATTACGCCCAACCTCAACGCGGTCATTGGAGTAATAGAGGTCCTGTCCATGAGGCGCGATCAACATGATAGCGTAACGAAGCGCATCTGTACCATAGGCATCCATTACCTCCAATGGATCAGGTGAGTTGCCCAGAGATTTACTCAACTTACGCCCTTTAACATCTCTCACCAAACTGGTCAGGTATACATCATCGAAAGGCCGATCTCCCAAAAACTCATAACCCATCATCATCATGCGGGCTACCCAGAAAAACAGAATATCGTGTCCGGTTACCAAGGTGGATGTGGGATAAAAATACGCCAATTCCTGCGTTTTCTCAGGCCATCCCATAGTAGAAAAGGGCCATAGCGCAGATGAAAACCAGGTGTCCAGCACATCTTCATCCCGGCGTAAACTTTTATGTCCGCATGCTTTGCATTGTTCCGGCGCTTCAACCCCGGCGTGAGCAGTCTCACAATGATCGCAATACCATATCGGTATTTGATGCCCCCACCAGAGTTGCCTTGAAATACACCAGTCTTCGATATTCTCCAACCAGTGCCGGTAGGTTTTTACCCAGTGGTCAGGGGTAAACCGAGGAATCTGATTCTCATCCAAGGTCTTTAAAAGCCGCTCCGCCATAGGCTTGGTATTCAAAAACCACTGTTGTGACAGGCGTGGTTCAAGAATCGTATCGCATCGCTGACAATGGGGCACTGCGTGGGCATGTGGTTCCGTTCGCTCGAGCAGTTTCACATCTTCAAGGTCCTGTATGACCATTTTACGACACGTAAACCGATCAAGTCCCTTATATCTGAAGCCCGCCTGTTCATTCATGGTCCCGTCTTCACTGATTACGGTAATACTGGGCAAACTATGTTTCTGACCCATTAAAAAATCATTGGGGTCATGTGCAGGCGTCACCTTGACCGCACCGGTACCAAACGCCGGATCAACCAGTTCGGCATCTGCAATAATGGGTATTTCCCGATCAGTTAACGGCAGCAACACCTGCTTCCCGATCAGGTGGGCATGGCGATCATCATCTGGATGTACGGCGACGGCGGTATCTCCAAGCATCGTTTCCGGACGCGTTGTAGCGATTGGAATATAACCGGATCCATCTTTTAGAGGATATTGCGTGTACCAGAGGGAACCGTTTTCATCGTGAGGTATGGCCTCTTCATTGGATAACGCCGTTCTACAACGAGGGCACCAATTAATAATGCGATAGCCCCGGTATATCTTTTTCTTTTCATAGAGAGAAATAAAAACGGTAACAACAGCCCTTGATAATCCCTCATCCATCGTAAACCGCTCACGTTCCCAATCACAGGAACATCCGAGAGATTTGAGTTGGTTGATAATAGCACCGCCGTATTCCTCTCGCCACTTCCAGACGGCCTTAACAAACTCATCCCGTCCCATGTCATTGCGGTTTACACCCTGGTCTTTCAAGGCTTTCTCAACCACCACCTGTGTGGCAATCCCTGCGTGATCGGTACCTGGCATCCAGAGCGCTTCATATCCCTGCATTCGCTTCCACCGAATGAGGATATCCTGGATGGTATTGTTTAGTACGTGACCAAGGTGTAAGATACCCGTCACATTAGGCGGCGGTATAACTATAGTATAAGGTGTTTTATCCGTATTCGGTTCAGCATGAAAAAGATGATGCCTCTCCCAGAATGAATACCACTTGCGTTCCACCGGTTTAGGGTCGTATTGAGGGGCCAGTCCCTCGGCCATAATATGATAATCTCCAGAGATAGATTGGGTCTAAACAGAAATTACATTCGGATGATGCGACCAGAGTAAAACAGAATCATCCACTGCCAGAGCATATTACACGTCTTCACAGAAAACGATGTTTTCCACAACGGGCGCAATCGAACTGGATTAGAAAACAGACGGAAATTATTGTATCCCACAGGAATAGAAGGGTTACAGAAGAATCAACATTATGTCTACATAATAAAAATCACGGAGATCATTGTCAACATATTTAATATCAGATTGAGAAGTTTGTCGTAGGCCTATTATGAAATATAACCTTATATCAGTAATTTACTTTCCTTATGGAGGACTTCCATAAAAAAACGCCATTACATCTAAAGACGAATGGCGTCTGCAATCCCCGGGTGTTCAAGCTCTTTTCAACTTTCCCTGTTAGGAACCCGATTGGGAGATTATCTTCAATCTGTGCAATGATTTGCTTTCAAGTTGTCATCATATCAAATATCCCCTAATTTCATGTCGTCCCGTTAGATCCTCTATCATGAATTAACTCCCTACGCTGCGGGAAGAAAACAAGGGAGATATTGATCCGCTTTATTGAAGAAAAAAAGTCCTATTCTTAAGAAACGCCTTTTTGTCATATTCCGATTGAAGACGATCCGGAGCAAGCTACCTTGAAAGTTATGATCCGAAAGACCGACGTCTTCTCATATAGGTGGGTACGTCGAGTTCGCCGGCCTCCTCAACCTCCACTGTGGGGTTTCCTCCAGAGTGTTCTTCCGTTATCTGAGGTCCTGATCTCTTCACCCGTTTGAAGGTAGGCGTTTCCAATTCATTAGGCAGTTCGTTAGGGAATTTCACTATATTTCGCGTCATCATTTCTTCACGATTGCTCAGGGTTTGATCAAGCCCTGTGGCGATCAGCGTGACCCGAAGAGCCCCTTCAAGGGCCTCATCAAGAACCGTACCCATAATGATATTTGTATGGCCGGCTGCAGCCTGAATGGTGGTCATGGCTTCATCCACGTCGAACAGGGTAAGATCCTGACCACCGGTAATATTCAACAGGATATCCCTCGCGCCATCAATATCCAGATCTTCCAGTAAAGGATGGCTCATGGCTCGCTCTGCCGCCTCTTTGGCACGATTTTCACCTGTGGCATCGCCGGTGCCCATTAGGGCAGCGCCTTTATTTTCCATAGTCGTCTTTATATCGGCAAAATCTACATTGATCAGACCAGGTAATGTAATCAGGTCGGATATGCCGCGTGTGGCCTGTAACAGCACCTCATCTGCGACTTTTAAGGCCTCTTTGAAGGTGGTATTCCTGCTGACGGCCTCTTTTAACTTTTGATTTGGGATGACGACTACGGTGTCTACATGTTCCTTCAATGCCGCCAATCCACCCTCGGCATTGGTTGCTCTCTTGGGGCCTTCAAACATGAATGGTTTTGTGACAACGCCCACGGTCAATACCCCGAGTTCCCGGGCTATCTCGGCAATCACGGGTGCCGCCCCGGACCCGGTTCCTCCTCCCATACCGGCGGTTATAAACACCATATCAATATCCGTCAGGTGTTCGATAATCTCATCCCGGCTATCTTCTGCTGCTTTTTTACCGATTTCCGGATCTGCCCCGGCACCCAGGCCGCGTGTAATCTCATGCCCGAGTTGGATTTTGTATTTTGCATTGGATTCGGCCAGATCCTGTGCATCTGTGTTGGCCACCACGAATTCAACACCGGGAACACCGGCTTCGATCATGTGGTTTAATGCATTTTTTCCAGCGCCACCCACACCAAAAACCTTCATCCGAGCAAACAATCCTGGATCCGAATCAAAACTAAATGTCGACATGAATACGCTCCTCCGTGGTAATGATAACTTTATACATTCAGGACATATCTTCGAACCAGCCTTTCATCCGATCATATAATCGATCAAACAATCCGGTACCACCTGAAGTGGTCCACTCCTTTCGTTCCGGACTCTCCAACGCATACAACATTAATCCAATGCCAGTCGCAAACATAGGCGCCTTATCTTCATCTACCAGTCCGATGTGGCCATCAGGTATGCCTATCTTCGCCGGCATACCAAAATGCTGTTCCGCCAGTTCCACTATACCCGGCATCAGAGCACCGCCGCCAGTAAGTACCACACCAGCACCCATGTGATCATCATAGCCGCTTCTCTTCATCTCCCGATGGGCAAAAGAGAAAATCTCCTCCATGCGGGGCCCTACGATCGACGCAAGCTGCTCCTGTGAGACTTTTCTTTGTGGCCTTCCACCCACACCGGGTACTTCGATGTGGGCGTCCTCATCAGACCTTGAAAATATCGCTCGGCAATGATTCTGTTTTATCTCTTCGGCCCGTTCTAATGGCGTCCGTAATCCAATGGCGATGTCACTGGTCAAGTTTTTCCCCCCGATCGGAATAACAGCCGAATGACGTATACTCCCTTCGTGAAAAATGGCGAGATCCGTCGTACCGCCTCCCAGATCTAAAAGAATAACACCAAGTTCTTTCTCATCGGAGGAAAGGACGGCAAAACTCGACGCAAAAGAGTCCAGAACGAGGTCTTTCACCTCCAGACCTGCTCTCTTAATACATTTGTACAGATTTTGCTTTGAAGTAATGGCGCCAGTGACAATGTGGACGAGGACTTCCAGTCGCACGCCATACAGCCCATCAGGATCGGGTATACCCCGTTGATCATCTACGATGAATTCCTGGGCGAGCGTGTGGATCACCTGCCTGTCCATAGGAATTTGTAAAGCACTGGCTGCTTCAAAGACCCGGGCGATATCTTTTTGAGTTATTCCGTGATCAGTACGGGGAATTGCGATAGCGCCTCGGCTGTTAACACTCTCAATGTGTTCACCTGCGATACCAACGTAAACCGCGCCCGTTTGTACACCGGCGGTGTGTTCGGCGGTCTCGATGGCCTGCTTGATAGATCGCGTTGTTTTATCCATATTCACCACAACACCTCGACGCAAACCATCGGTTGGACTCATTCCAAAACCTAATATGTTTAAGCCCGTATCGGTTCGTTCACCTATGAGCATTGCGATTTTCGTCGTACCGATATCCAGCCCTGTAATTATTTCACCAGCCACAATGAATCCTCACGACAACCGTTTCAAGTTTTTTTATTCACCGAGACAGCCGTCACGATCGGCCGGACGATGACCTGGTCTTTAAAGCGCAAATCAATAACCCTGGTTTTTATACCGTCTTTTTTCAAACGCTGTAATGTTTGGTTTAACAAATTTATTTTTTGGGGATAACGGCCTACTCCGAATCGAATCGACAGACCGTCCTCTACTGTATAGACCACTGGATCATGGGGCTGGGCGACATGAATTTCAGATATTCTATCAAGAAATCCGGGTGAAAAATGTTTGATCATTTCAACGACATAGATAGCCCGGCCCAGATTAAGGTTGGTTAACATAGAGTCCCGAATCGACTCGAAGAGCTGACGTCCGGCCGATCGTTGATCTACTTTAACCTCTTGCTGCGCCATCACCCCGGTGATGACGGGTAAGTCTGGTAAATGTGCCGCAGCCGGTAACGGAATGATTTCCGCGTTGGAATCGACACCGTATAAACGATCCAGCTTAACCAAAGCGACCGGTTTTCTTTCTCGAATATGGATCTGGATGGTGTCAGGGAAATGGCGGGTTAAAAATACCCGGTCAAATCTTCTATCGAGACTCATACGTTCCCGGGTGCCAACGATATCCGCAGTCAGAATATTGTCCCCCTTCTGCAAACCGGCAAGGATAATGATTTCCTCTGCATTCACAAGATCATTGCCTACCACTTCGACCGTATCGATCGAAAAGACCGGATCTGTTTTCAACCAATGATGGAACATTCTTGCCCCTGCATGCCCGTATATCAGGCTCCCTGTACCGGCTGACACCATCGCGATAAAAAGAAAAATACGGAGTGCTAATCGTCCCCAATTTCTCTTCATGCCACCTCCGGACTCAGAATACGGACTTCCAATTCAAGTTCAATGCCCATTTCAATGAGGACCCTGTCACGAACCTTATCAATCAATCGATGGGTATCCGCTGTATTTGCTTCCCCGCTATTTACTAAAAAATTGGCATGTTGCTCTGAGACCTTGACGCCGCCGACATGCCATCCTTTACATCCGGCAAGATCTATCAACCGACCGGCAGAATCACCGGATGGATTTTTAAACATGCATCCAGCACTCTGGTCCGCAGAGGGCTGGGTTTGTTTCCTGTATTCGGTAAACGAAGTAATCCGATCTCGAATCAGCTCTGGTTCTTCCGGAATTAATCTGAAAACCGCGCCTGTAATTATGGCATTAGGATCGATATCCGTATGCCTGTATGAGAAATGGACGTCAGCCGCCGATATGGTTGTGATCGTATTGGGTGGTATGAGCAGTTCTATAGATTCAATGGATTGACTTAATTCACAATTATGCGCACCGGCGTTACCCCGAATGGAACCGCCGACGACCCCTGGAATTCCTGAACCAAATTCAAGCCCGCTCATTCCGTAGGCGGCGGAAAACCAGGCCAGGCGAGCAAGACTTACACCGGCGCCCGCATGAATAAGATCATGATCTTTGTTAAGGTGCCACAGGGTATCGTTTGCGGGGTTCGATCCGCGTATTTTGATAACAATACCGCGGAATCCTTCATCATCAAAAATAACATTACTACCGTTCCCTATTAATAACCAGGGAATCCCACGCAACGACGCCCATCCGATGACTTCGAGTAAATCGTACCGGGTTTCAGGCAAACAAAGCGCATCGGCCCTACCGCCCACACGAAAGGTCGTGTGGCGGGCCATACTTTCATTGAGTCGAACCTTACCTGGTTTTAAAAGGCCCTCAAGGTCGGCATAACTATACATGGAAGACCTACTCCTCTAAATATCCGATTGTGACGCCTCTATGAAGGCGTCTCCCAACCGATCAATATTTCCTGCCCCCATCGTCATCAACACATCCCCAGGTTGTAAATCCTGTTTTACCCGCTCTAAAACCTCATTCATATCCGGGATATAGTCCAACCGCCCTCCATAGGCTTCTGCGGCATCTACAATAAGTTTCCCTGTCACGCCAGGCATTTGAGCTTCACGGGAGGGGAAAATATCCGTCACGATGCATTGATGGAGTTTGGGATGACTAAGTACACGCCCGAAATCCTCTGCCAGATCGCTTGTCCGGCTATAAAGATGTGGTTGAAACACCAGAAAAAGACGGCGTCCCTTCCATCCTTCAAGAACCTCAAGTACGGCCTGTATTTCCGTAGGATGGTGGGCATAATCATCAATAACAGTTACGCCTTGCACAGATCCCTTGATCTCGAAACGCCGTTTTATGCCCTTATAAGTGGCCAGGGATTGTATCGCCTGTTCAACGGGAATTTCCAACTGGTCTGCAACGGCGATAGCTGCCAGTGCATTGAGAATATGATACTTCCCCGGCCGTTGTAACGATAAGATCCCCATCCGTTTTTTGCCTACAAGGATATCGGCGGACACGTTCAAACCGGACAAGCAGATGTTCGATGCTTGAAAATATGCCGCATCAGCGGTTCCGTACGTCGTTACCCGCCTTCGAAATGCAGGGACCAATCGTTTCACACCAGGATCATCCAAACAGGCAATGAGAGGGCGATCAAAGGGTAACAGATGGGTAAATATGAGAAAGGCCTCGTCAATAGCGCTTTGAGTTCGATAATATTCCATGTGATCGCCATCTATTGATGTAATAACCGCTGTCATTGGAAAGAGCGTGTGAAAAGACCGATCATATTCGTCTGCTTCCACCACCATCCATTTGCCTGAGCCCATCCGTATATTGGAATTGGACTCCGGGAGTATACCGCCCAGGACGATTGTCGGGTCCAGTTCGGCATCCACGAGTATTTTTCCGATCATGGCGGAGGTGGTGGTCTTTCCGTGCGTTCCGGCCACGGCGATCCCATGATATCGGCGCACAATCGTACCAAGAAGATCAGCGCGTGATACGGCCAGAATACCCTGTTGTCGGGCGGCTGCCAGCTCAGGATTATCGGTTGAGACGGCCGCCGTGTATATGATAAGGTCCGCCCCCGTTATATGATCTGCCTGATGTCCTTCATAGATCGTCGCCCCCAATGAGGCCAGCCGATTTGTGAGAGGAGATGGAGACAGGTCTGAACCGCTTACTATATATCCAGAATTTATCATCAATTCACTCAACCCACTCATACCGATTCCGCCGATCCCGATAAAGTGCAAATGGCGGTAATCGAACCGAAGTCGGTGTCGGTCAATCATATCGCAGTCTCTGCTGACGGGAAGCTCCCCTTGATATATTGAGTAATATCCCAATACTCATCATACAGAATAATAGCCAGGATCCTCCATAACTCATGAAGGGCAATGGTAAACCGGTCGTTGGCAGTAATCCGGTGACTACACCGATATTCAGGACCACATGAAGGGAGATCATGGTCGTTAACCCCGATGACAGAAAATAACCATACGCATCCGGGGCGTGCTTTGCGATATGTATACCCCGCCAGGCCAAAACAAGGAACAACCCCATAACGAACAGGGCGCCTATGAAACCGAGTTCTTCCCCGATAACGGAAAAAACAAAATCGGTGTAAGAATCTGGTAAAAACAAGTACTTCTGCTTGCCCTGTCCCAACCCTGTACCGAAAAAACCTCCCGTACCCAGTCCGATAAGTGATTGTTGCAATTGATAATCCGCTCCCTGTACATTGACCAATTTCTCCGCGGGATCTCCAAAAAATCGCTCAAAATAGGCCATCACTCGTTTCCAACTATGGGGCGAAAGATAAATTTTAACACAGACAAACGGCGCCAAAAACATGGCAACACCCGCCAGATGAGTCAAACGGGCTCGACCGATAAACAGCATAGCGGCTGAGGTTAACCCCAGGGTGATAGCCGTTCCGAAGTCCGGTTGTAAAGCAATCAGAATGAAAGTCATCCCGATCACGATCAATCCAGGTAAAAGTCCTGGTATAAACTTCTGAATGACATGCTGGCTCTTATCAAGCCAATGAGCTAAAAACAGGACCATGACTACTTTCATACCTTCTGCAGGCTGAATATTAAAAACCCATAGTTTTAATGTCCTGGTAGCCCCTCTAATCTCCAGCCCTAATCCAGGAATATATAGGATAAGTAGACCTATAATCCCAATGGCCATCATGGGGAGGGACCATTTTCTCATTTTTCGGTAATCCAGGTTGGCAAACAGAATGAGAAAACCGATACCAAGAGCGACGCGGACCAGATGACGTTTGAGGAAGAAACTGCTATCCCCTTGGAACTTTTCTTCAGCGATGACAAAACTCGCACTGTAAATCATGACTGCGCCTAAACCAACAAGCAACAGGGTGGTTATAAGCAATGGCAGGTCAATACGATTACGGTCCAAAATCATCCCCTCAAGTGGTACATGCGGAATATCCTTCAGCTTTTACAAAGGCGGTTATGGCTTCCACGATGATTTCCATTTTCATACCACGGGATCCCTTGACCAGAATCACATCGCCTGTTTTTATCAGAGACATCGCCATTTGAGCAGCAGTAGAAGTATCTTCACATTGAAAGATATCCGATATGCTCATTCCGGTGGCAATAGCACCATCAGTCATATTTTTAGAATATTCCCCTACCGTGATGAGGATGTCGCAGGAATGAGCTGCTGTTTGCCCCACTTTACGATGTGCGGATCCACTTATTTCTCCCAACTCCAGCATATCACCTAAAATCGCCAACTTGCGGTTGGAAGTCATGGAGAGCGTTGTTAACGCCGACACGGTAGAAGCCGGATTTGCATTATAAGTATCGTTCAAGATTTGTATATCACCTAAATTGAGATAACACATACGCATGGCTGAAGGCTGCAACGCACTCAATACGGATTTAATCGTGTCGTCCGCAATGCCGAGAAGCCGGGCTACTGCAATCGCAGCCATTGCATTCTTCACCTGATGCTCCCCTGGTATGCGAAGATGATAGGATGATCCATCATTGAGCTCAAAATCCGAACCTGCTATAGATGAGGTTGAATTTTCGAGTTTGATATCGGCTCCGATGCCCGTACCGAAGGTTAATATACGGGCCTTTGTTCTGCCGCGTTGCGCCATCACATATGGATCATCTGCATTTAAGACAGCCCAACCGTCGGGCGATAAAAAGTCCAGCAGCTCTCCCTTGGCACGACCGACCCCCTCCAGTGTTTTTAAATTCTCCAGATGAGCTGGTCCCACATTTGTAATCACGGCCACAGAGGGTCGCACCATTTTAGCTAATCTGCTTATCTCACCGGCATGATTCATTCCTAATTCTAGAACAGCCAGGTCATGTGAGGCATTAAGTGATAACAGGACTTGCGGCGTACCGATCTGGCTATTAAAATTCCCTGGCGTTTTCAGCAGGTGATGCTGTGTCTCAAGGATTGCTGTAATCATATCCTTAGTTGTCGTCTTTCCGTTCGAGCCTGTTACAGCGACAACGCGGACATCGAACTGCATTCGGTGCCATCCTGCAAGGATTTGAAGCGCATTTAATACATCCGGAACAGAAACAACGGTCCCATACTCCGGAATTCTTTTTCCGTGCTCCATATACCAATCACCTGACACAAGTGCTCCAGCTGCATCCTGCTCCAAAGCATTTATAACAAAATCATGGCCATCAAAATTTTCTCCCGATATAGCAATAAACAGTTCTCCCGGCTTTATATGTCTCGAATCGGTGGATATACCAACGATGCTCTGTTGACTCGCTTCCCCCGGTCCGGCGTGCAAAACACCTTCGACAATATCTGTGAGTTTTTTTAGAGATAATTGACTCGACATATCCTGTTTATCCGTAGTGGGCTTCTATCCGCTGCCTGGCGACCAGTCTGTCATCGAATTCAATATAAGTGTCGTTTATAATCTGAAAGGCTTCATCACCTTTGCCGGCAATAAGCACCGTGTCGTCCGGCCGTGCATACTTGATCGCATGATCAATGGCTTCTTCCCGATCTTCTATCGTGACCGCCGCCACATGGGATGCCAGGCCTGATTCTGTATCTCTGAATATGATATCGGACGCTTCCATGCGTGGGTTATCGGTGGTTAAAATGACATAATCCGCGTGGTTACAGGCAACCTTCGCCATCAGAGGACGTTTACCCCGATCACGATCACCACCACAGCCAAATACCACTATGAGCGCCCCCACTGTCCATTCCCGACAGGCCGACAGCACCGAATCGAGGGCATCGGGGGTATGCGCGAAATCAACCAGGACGGTAAAAGGCTGTCC